>NZ_OZ217346.1:788500-1089000 GCF_965111735.1 Streptococcus mitis | reverse complement strand
ATCTTCCTTATCTTGATTATTTTATGAATAATATTTTTACTGCTTCTTAGTTGCTGTCGATTTTAAACTACCTATATTCTATCACAAAAACACAAAAAAAGCCTTACAATCAAGGCTTTTCATTATTCATTTCGTCAATACTTTAGTTTCGTAGATTCAGATTCGCATGATTAAAACTAGTCAATTTTCTCTGTGATGTTTCCAAGTTTATCAAATACAAGACAGGAATGATCATTTAGTGGAATTATGGGAACATTAACGAGTTCTTCAGCTCTCTCCTTATTAGCTTTATCATTCCAGGAATCATAATGGACACTAATTAAAAACTGACTAAAGAGTCCTAATCCATTTTTTATATTTATCTGATGATCTGAATTATCATTAGGTGAAACATAGACTTTTTCTCCTAATAATAGGGCTCCTGCAGAAAACCCTATAACTTTTGCTCCTTTATTCAGCATGCGATCGATATAATTTTTGAACTGCTGATTGACGTAAGTAGCTAAATACTTTTCCGTATTTCCTCCACCGATAATAATTAGATCAGCATCTAGATAGCTATCAAAATTAATCTGCTCAGTGTCCAAGAGTAAGTAATCAGTGTTTAGGTTAGAAAAATGGCTTCGGAAAACTTCCGTGTACTTTTTCATATACGGTTCCCAATTTTCTCGATAAACTGTAAAAATGACAATTCTTTCGATCTTTCTTGATGACACAATTTTATTAACAATCGTATGGTTCTTTATCGGCGGATTTCCACCCATCAAAAAAAATTGTTCGTCCAATCTTTCACACTTTCTAAAGATACATAAAGTTTAAACAAGTTTATTCACGTTTCTAAATTATAATTTTTTCTTAAAACATATCATTAAACATATCATTTTATTATAAACTGACTAAGATCGCACCAGCAATACTACATACTAGACGATTCGGACTTACCGTATCATTTCGTCGGTTTCCCTCCTCATTCTACGAGTCCTATCGCATGGGAGATCATTACTTCTACTTCGCTGATGCCTCAGCTTGAACAAGCAGTGATACCGCCTCAACATGTGGTGCTAGTCAACATCTATATTATATAACGAAAGTAATAGAGTGTTTTATAGAATTATTCTATAATATTCTTGACTAGGACCTCTCACCGTTTTAGTCAAAATTCCAATAGAAAGGAGGAAAAGAAAATGAATCTAAATCAAATCCGTATTTTAGAAGCTTGCCATAAATTTTTAATTGGTCTTACGGAATTTAAGGATGAATTACAAAATGATTCCCTCGTCTACCGATTCCAAGATAAAAATATTACCTTTGTAACCTATCAAGAATACAGGAATTTATCATTTACCGATTACAAATTAAAATTTGATTCTCTGCATGGTTCCATAACTAATATAGATGCTAGAGAAGATTTGATAGATGTATTATTCCAAAACGAACATGAATTAAGAGTTTTAAACAGCATATCCGATTTAGAACAAGCTCGTATTCAGATTTTTAAACTACTATCACAAGCTAATCTTGAAATACTAACTGAAAAAAATTCAAATGCAAAAAAAGATTATTTTGGTTACCAGTTCCGTAATCTCGAAACAAAAGAATCATATCCAATTTATTTGTTTCCAGAAAATGCTAATTTTGAACTAGTTGCCATCATTTGATAGGATATCTGCTTCAAAACGAAACCAATTCAGCTCATGAGCAAGCTCTTCAAGCTCGTGAGCTTTTTTATTGAACTCTTTGACAAGCTCATTAAATTTCTCCATATTCGTAACATTTACTTTAACTTCAAGGTTCATTGAATTTTTAGCCATTCTTCTTACCCCCTTATCTAAATTCATCTTTTACCATTACTCCTCTTGAGAAGAATTTTTTGGAAGTCTGCTTGTAATTGATTTAGCAAACTCTTCTACACTCGATTTTTCAAAATCCATATATTTTTTGTATAGTTCATTTACTTTATAAATGTGGTAATGCATCATAATAGATGTCACAATAAAAGATGTTAAAATTGAAATTATCAATGATTCCACGATATCTCCTTCCTACTCCTTATCTTTTTTATCACATCGGTACTTCACTATCTGACGGATAGTAAAAGATACAATCACAAATCCTGCTAGGCTTATCAAGCCAACATTTTCATCCATTGCTTTTCACAGCAAATGATGGTACACTATCAAGTAGAGGTTGGGGCTTCTGCCCCTTTCTCTACTTTTTGTTTTGAAGCCTACGTTTGTGTTCTAAGATTTGTTTGTGCCACAAACGAGCTTCGTTTACTAAGCCTAGTACCAAGATGACGGTTGTGGTGTCCTTGGTTGCTAGGCTTTTTATGATGTGTTCCATCATTTGCCTTACCTCCTTTTCCTTAAGCTTGATTTAATTATAATATGATTTTTTCGTATTATCAATAGTTTTTATCAAAAAAATAGGATTTTTTCGTATTTTTGATTGTTTATCAATCAAAAATGATATATAATGTAATTATAAAAAATACGAGGTAATCGTAAATGGATGAAAAAAAACGAATGCGAATTATTGCTGAAAATATTACACACTTTAGAAAGCAACGTGGCATCACCCAAAAAGAGTTGGCTAAAGAAGTTGGAATTACAGCAAGTACTATGACAGACTATATGAAATTAAGAAGCGCTCCTTCTTTTGGTGTTATCCAAAAACTTGCTGATTATTTCGGTGTTAAAAAATCAGATATAGATACTACTTTTAAAGAAGAATCCATCAATTCCTTCTCAGATGTTCCAGATTTACTCACACAGCAAATCACAAACACAGCTCGAAAATTAAACACTAACAATAAAAAAATTGTGCTACGAATGTCTGAGGATCTTCTGAACGAGCAGAAAAACGAAGAAGAAACGAAGATAAACGAAGATAAACGAAGATAAACGAAGTATCGGAAGTTATCAGCTTGTACCAAGTTGAGGTAGTATCTGAGACGGCAGCAGCTTGTGGATTTAACTACGGATTTGGTTACGACGATACAGACAGAGAGACTATAGAGGTTGACGAACAACCACCACGCCACGATATTGCTACCAAGGTAAGTGGAGATTCCATGCAACCTGACTACCAGAACGGAGACATTCTCTATTTAGTAGACAAGGGACTGACTACCTATAATGGAGACCTAGCAGTTATCGCATACGGAGACCGTTCTTACTTCAAGAAGATATATACCGAAAATGGACGCTTACGCCTAGTATCGCTCAATGACAAGTATGAAGACATCATCCTAGACTTCCCACCAGCCGAAGACACACACATCAAGATTTATACAGTTGTCGGGGTGTATAGAGGGGAATAGAAAAAATTATTTTTTTAAAAATATTAAAAAAACAGTTGACTTTTTAAAAAAAATCATTTAGAATGAATTCATTAGAGAAAAAGCGTCGGGATCTCTACGGGGACCGATACGGGAAAACTCCTTCATTCTAAATTAGAATGGGGGAGTTTTTTTGAAGCCATTTAAAACAATCGAGGAACAAATCGCAACACTAAAAATCAGAGGGTTATCCATTACAGATGAGTCTAAAGCAGCTAAGTACCTGCTAAGTAATAATTACTACAATATTATCAATGGATACAGTAAGTTTTTTCAACACCCTGGTACTGACACTTATATTGACGGCGTCACATTTGACGAAGTTTCAAGTCTCTATACATTTGACAAAGATGTAAAACGAGCCATTTTGCAAGCTATTCTTGAAGCTGAACACCATATCAAGTCAATCACTGCTCACAGATTCGCCGAAGCTTACCCCAGTCAAAAATACGCTTATTTAAACACCAATTCTTATGCAGATAATAAAATATTAGACGTGGGATTTATTGTATCAAAACTATCCAAAATCATAAACACAAACAAGCGATACAGAGGAAATTCAATTCACCACTACGCACATACTCATTCAGATGTCCCAATCTGGGTACTAACTGATTATCTAGAGTTTGGAGATTTACGCACAATTATTGAAAACCTGCCGAACTCACTCCAAAATGAAATCGCACGGGATTTAGTAAGTTTTATAAGCACAAACATACCTGACTTTAACGATGTTTTCCCACCAGAAACCTTGATATCTTTTCTAAAAAATATTAACGAGGTACGAAACAAATGCGCTCACAATAATCGCTTATTAAACTTCAGATGCCGTTCTAATAGTACGTTTTGGGAAACGATTCATAACGAAGAGATCTTGATGGGAGATGACAGTAGAAAAACTGTATATTCAACAATTATTAGCCTTCAATGCTTTATTAGTAAAGCAGAATTTAACATTTTGTGGAATACTCTTAGAAAGAAAGTTATCAAACTAGAGAAAAAACTGCCTTCTATAGACATCAATGTAATCAACCAGTCTTTAGGTTTTCCTAATGATTGGCACCGTAATGAACCAAGAGTATAAATTAAAACCAACTGTTTCCAAAATGGAAATAGTTGCTTGACAAAAATAACAAAAGACTCTATAATGTATTTATACGAATTGGTCCGGATGCCCGATGCATCCTACCGAAAGAGTCTCAATACATTATTGAGGCTCTTTCGTGCTTTATAGGAGAAAAAATGAAACCTTTTTCCGATTTTAATAAACAAATTAAAATATTAGAAAATAGAAACTTAACTATTTTAGATAGAAAAGCAGCTAACTTTGCTCTCAGAAACTACGGTTATTACGAAATAGTAAATGGATACAAGATTTTTTTACTTGATTCATCCAAAAAAGTTGAAACATTTTTAGAAAAGGAAACATTTGAACACCTTGTTTCACTTTATAATCTTGACAAACAAATCAGAAGTTTGGTCATGCAAGCGACTTTGAAAGTAGAGTTATCTCTAAGAACAGCCCTAGCTTATACTCTAGCAGAAGATTTTGGTATTTTAGAATCAGATTATCTGGATAGAAAAAATTACAATAAAGGGAAATTTCAACGTAAACACAAAAAATATCAAAGAGATTTTCTTCTGGATATGCTTAAAGACATCGCAGCCAATAGACCTGTAGAGCCTTTAAACTCTTATCGAATCAAACATAAGCACATACCTCCATGGATACTTTTTAAAGAAACAACACTAGGAAATATCACCAATTTTATTAAAATCCTAAAAGGTCCACAAAAAGACAAGATTATTTCTCTTTGTACAGGTCTTTCTAGCTCTCAACTAACACCAGCAGATAAAACTTTATTTATAGAAATACTAGATTTAATATTAGCATTCAGAAATCGTGCTGCTCATGGCGGACGCATGTTTAATTATAAAGCAAGTGCGAGTCTAAGTTACCACAAAAAGTTTCATAACCAAATAAAGATAACACCGGCTGATTACCGAAATGGTAAAGGGCAAAGAGATTTATATACTTTCTTCCATTCTTTAGCCTTATTTGATAACAAAGCAGGCTTTAACTTATTAGAATTATGTCTCTATTCTATAAAGGAGCATGACGCATCATACCCCTCAGATTGGCTAGTTTTAGCCAGTGAAATGGGATATCCAAAAGATGTTCTAAAAACAGATTTACAAAGGCATCGTAATTTCCACAAAAATTACCGTTGGAGATACCTGTGGCATGCTATAAAAAATATATTTAAAAAATAGAAAATAAAAAAATCTCCACAATCTCCAACGGCAAACTTTGAGTGTGAGGACTCAACTTTCCATTTTTGACAAAATGATATATATTTGATAATATATAGTTACTAACCTAGGAGAAATCCTAGTGCAAATAATCTGGTTGGCACAAGCTGCCACGCAGAAACGGTAACTATAAATTTAGTTACCGTTTTTTGTTGAATTTAAACAAAAAAATCCCCACACTCTCCATCGCCAAACTTTGAGTGTGAGGATTTAACTTTCCATCTAGCAAGCAATGGAAAGGATGATAAAAAAATACACCTATAGTTTATCATAAGTTCTGCACCTTTTCAACTATGCGGGCAAGCAATCGAAAAGAAAGGACTTTTTATGATAAAAAAATATATTACCAAAAAAGGAGAAACTAGATATCTCTTTCAAACCTATCTGGGTATAGACCCTGCTACTGGAAAAGAAAAACGCACAACACGCCGTGGTTTTAAAACCATAAAAGAGGCCAAGGCAGCCGAACGTGATCTTCTCTTGGATGTTGAAGAGAATGGTTTTTCAAATAATGAAGCTTTCCAGAATCCTACTTTCGCTGAAGTCGCTGAATTATGGCTTGATAGCTATAAAAACACTGTGAAACCAACAACCTATCAGAACGTTAAGAAAAAACTTGATGTTATGATTGACTTGTATTTTGCAGATATGAAGATTCAGCAGATTAGTGTCGCTTATTGTCAAAAGGTTGCTATCAAGTTAAGTAATCGCTATATCCTCTATGCCAATTACTACTCTGTCATCAGTCGAATTTTCAAGTATGCCACTTCTATTGACATTATTAAGTCAAATCCCTTAGACAAGATTATCAAGCCTAAAAATAGGTCCTTAAAGGCCAAAGATAACCACTATACAAAACAGGAACTAACGGAGTTTCTTAAAGTTTGCAAAGTAGATTGTAAGCCTGTAGAGTATACCTTTTATCACTTGCTAGCTTTTACTGGTTTGAGATGTGGTGAGGCGCTTGGGCTCATGTGGTCAGATGTTGACTTTGAAAATAAACGATTAAGCATTTCTCGGACAGCTGTCGTTGTTAATAAAAAACAAACTGTTCAGGACCCTAAAACCAAAATGAGTAAGAGGGTTATCACTTTAGATGATGAAACTCTAAATGTATTGAAACTCTGGAAGCGTCAGCAAATAAAAGAATATTTTCGGGCTAGTGTGCCTTACAAACATGATTCAAATTATATCTTTACGAACAGTTTCGGAGGTTGGATTTCTCCTTCAGCTGTAAAAGAGAGACTTAGAAGATTCTTTTGTGAACACAATGATATCAAAAAAATTACGCCTCACGGTTTCAGGCACACACACGCTTCTCTCCTCTTTGAAGCTGGTATTACAGCTAAAATCATTTCGGACAGATTAGGTCACAACAATGTTCAAACAACCCTTGATATGTATACCCACATCAATGATAATCAACGTTTTGAAGTCGTTGATCAGCTCATGGATTTCATCCGTTCCAGCTAAAAGTAGAGTCGTATTCACTTTTAGATAAACACTATAAAACCAATGATTTCAAGGGTACAGAAAACCGTGAGCAGTTTATACCATAAATCCGCTTTCAACGATAAAGAAAAGGTAAGAAAAATGAAACATTTAGAAATTGAATTGAAAACACTATTGAAAAAAGATGAATATGATCGTCTAAAAGAGCAGTTCACTGGTGCCACTCCTGTTCTTCAAAAAAATTACTACATGGACACGCCTGATTTTGAACTACGAGAAAAGAAAGTCGCTATGCGCATTCGAACCTTTGAAGACTGGGCAGAATTGACACTCAAAGTCCCACAAAGTGTCGGAAACATGGAATACAATCAAAAATTGCAACTAAAAGATGCTGAAAACTATCTGAGCAAGAAAGAACTTCCTCAAGGGCTAGTACTGGATGAATTGGCTAAACATGGTATTAAAACTAGTGAATGGCAGATTCTTGGCTGTCTAACAACGCTTCGCTATGAAATGCAAACAGCTATTGGTCTCATAGCGTTGGATGAAAGTCAGTACTTTGATATTACAGATTACGAATTAGAGCTTGAAGTCGAGAATCACGAGCAAGGGAAACAGGATTTCCAACAATTTTTAGAGGAAAATCAGATTGATTATCAAAAAGCTCCCTCAAAATTGGTCCGATTTGTCAAAAGCATGAAAAATAGCTGAAATAATCTCTATTTTTTGGTAAAATAGAAAAGATAAAATACAAAAATCCCAGTTCATATAGGCTAGGCAGATATGACTAGGATTTAAAAAGTTTACAGAGGACGGTCTATAATGTCAGATAGAAAAAACATGAAACTTTTCGCACTCAACTCTAACCAAGAGATTGCACAGAAAATTGCTCAAGCTGTTGGTGTCCCACTTGGAAAACTATCATCACGTCAATTTTCAGATGGAGAAATCCAAGTAAATATCGAAGAAAGTGTCCGTGGTTATGATGTGTACATCATCCAATCAACAAGTTTCCCAGTTAACAACCACCTAATGGAGTTATTGATCATGGTCGACGCTTGTGTACGTGCAAGTGCCCACAGTATCAACGTTGTCCTTCCATATTTTGGTTATGCACGTCAAGACCGTATTGCTTCACCTCGTGAGCCACTTACAGCTAAACTAGTTGCCAATATGCTGGTTAAGGCTGGTGTCGATCGTATCCTTACGCTTGATTTGCATGCCGTTCAGGTTCAAGGCTTCTTTGACATTCCTGTTGACAACCTCTTCACAGTTCCTCTATTTGCAAAACATTATTGCGATAAGGGCTTACTTGGTTCAGATGTTGTTGTTGTTAGCCCTAAGAATTCAGGTGTGAAACGTGCCCGTAGCTTGGCTGAATATCTTGATGCTCCTATCGCCATTATCGACTACCCTCAAGACGATGCAACTCGTAACGAAGGTTATATTATCGGTGATGTTGAAGGTAAGAAAGCTATCTTGATTGACGATATTTTAAATACAGGACGTACCTTCTCTGAAGCTGCCAAAATCGTTGAACGTGAAGGAGCTACAGAAATTTATGCTGTTTCTAGTCATGGTCTCTTTGTTGAAGGTGCTGCTGAACTTCTTGACAATACTAATATTAAAGAAATTCTTGTGACTGATTCAGTAGCAACAAAAGAAAAAACTCCTAAAAACGTATGCTACATCACTGCTAGTGAGTTAATTGGTGATGCCATCGTCCGTATCCACGAAAGAAAACCAGTCAGCCCACTCTTTGCCTACAATAAAAAGAAATAAGGTGATTCTTTGATTTATTTGGACAATGCTGCAACGACTCCCATGTCAGCAGCTGCTATTTCAGCTATGACCAAGGTTATGCAAGAAACCCACGGAAATCCATCTAGTATTCATGGTCATGGTCGTCAAGCTGGTAAACTCTTGCGTGAAGCCCGTCAGGAACTAGCTCAGTTAATAGGGACAAAACCTCAACATATCTTTTTCACTTCTGGTGGGACAGAAGGCAATAATACTGCCATCATTGGCTACTGCCTTCGTCATCAAGAACAGGGAAAACATATCATCACAACTGCTATTGAGCACCATGCTGTCCTTGAAACCATTGATTACTTGGTTCAACACTTTGGTTTTGAAGTAACCATTATTCAGCCAGAAAATCAAGAAATCACAGCCCAACAAATTCAAAAGGCTTTACGTGATGATACGATTTTGGTTTCAACCATGTTTGCCAATAACGAGACAGGAAACCTACTTCCCATTGCTGAAATTGGCCAAATACTCAAGCAACACCCAGCCGCCTATCATGTCGATGCAGTTCAGGCTATTGGTAAAATCCCTATACACCCAGAAGAATTGGGCATTGATTTTCTCACTGCTTCTGCCCATAAATTCCATGGTCCTAAAGGAATCGGTTTTCTCTACGCATCTAGCATGGACTTTGATTCCTATCTACATGGCGGAGACCAAGAACAGAAAAAACGTGCAGGGACTGAAAATCTGGCTGCCATCGTAGGCATGGTTGCAGCCCTAAAAGAAGACCTAGAAAAACAAGAAGAGCATTTTCAACATGTACAAAATCTAGAAACTGCCTTTCTGGCAGAGCTAGAGGGAGTTCAGTATTACCTGAATAGAGGCGAACACCATCTCTCTTATGTTCTCAATATTGGATTTCCTGGCCAGAAAAATGACCTCTTACTCCTTCGTCTAGATTTGGCTGGAATTTCAATCTCTACTGGCTCAGCCTGCACTGCGGGCATTGTACAATCCAGCCATGTTCTCGAAGCCATGTACGGGGCAAATTCAGAACGCTTGAAGGAATCCGTTCGTATCAGTTTGTCGCCAGAAAATACTGTTGAAGACCTACATACCCTAGCAAAAACATTAAAAGAAATTATCGGAGGTTAGCCATATGGCATTTGAAAAAACCATTCAGTTAAAAAATTGTCGTTACGACTACACTCTTAGCCCTTCTGTTAAAAAATTCACCCTCAAAGATAACACCTTTTTTGAGACTAAGGTTGGTAACTATGAATTGACTCGACTTTTGGAAAAAGTTCCGAACAGCGGTGAAGGATTCCAACTCAAAATCATCATTAACAAGGAACTTACAGGTGCTAAAATCAATATCACTGATAAGTTTGGGCTACGTCTAGTTGATATTTTCAAATCAGAAGACCACCACATTCATCAGGAAAAATTCTATTTTCTCATGGATAGTTTAGTAGAGCGTGGTGTCTTTACAAAATCGGAAAGATAGAGCCAAAATGTTTGAACTGACCTATAAGGACAGCTATCATGTAGAGCGCACTCTCAAGTATGAGGATTACGAGGCTCTCATGCTGGCTCTATCAGGATGTGTGACTCTGCCAGATACACTTTATGTAACTTCTTTGACCTTTAAAGGGCAGGAAGTTTACCAAGGTCTGGTCGGAGACCTCTACCGTTTTCTATCACATGCAGATTTTTTACATCAAAACTAAGATTTTTCTTAGTTTTTTCTTATTTTTGTTGATTTTTTCACAATGTTTCTATAAAATAGAAGAATAGAAAGGTTGTGATTTTGTGAAAGATAAACAGTCTGCTATTCCAAAAGCTACAGCGAAAAGACTCTCTCTCTACTATCGAATTTTTAAGAGATTTCATGCAGAAAAGATTGAACGTGCCAACTCTAAACAAATTGCAGAGGCCATTGGGATTGATTCAGCGACCGTACGTCGTGATTTTTCCTATTTTGGTGAACTGGGTCGACGTGGATTTGGCTATGATGTCAAAAAACTGATGACTTTTTTTGCCGATTTACTCAATGATAACTCTATTACCAATGTCATGCTTGTAGGTATTGGCAATATGGGTCATGCCCTTCTCCACTACCGCTTCCACGAACGTAACAAGATGAAGATTATCATGGCCTTTGACCTAGATGACCATCCCGAAGTCGGTACCCAAACTCCTGATGGGATTCCTATTTACGGGATTTCTCAAATCAAGGATAAAATCAAGGATGCTGATGTCAAGACTGCTATCCTGACAGTTCCCAGCGTCAAGTCACAAGAGGTTGCCAATCTCTTGGTGGATGCTGGCGTGAAAGGAATTCTCAGTTTTTCACCAGTCCATCTGCATTTACCCAAAGACGTGGTCGTTCAGTATGTCGATTTGACAAGTGAACTCCAAACCCTCCTCTACTTCATGCGAAAAGAGGATTAGAAAGCGAAAATCATTTTATGAAAAAACCAGTTATTGGGATAACAGGAAACGAAAAAACTCATCCAGATGATGACATCATGATGAGTTACGCAGCAAAAGGCTTTGTTGAAGGCGTTAAAGACGCTGGAGGGATTCCCATCATCCTACCGATTGGTGATCAAGAAATGGCTAGCCACTATATTAGTTTGATTGACAAGCTCATCTTGACAGGTGGGCAAAATGTTGATCCAAAATTCTATGGTGAACCAAAAACCATCGATAGCGATGACTACCACCTTCAAAGGGATATCTTTGAACTGGCCCTCATCAAGGAAGCTATTAACCAGAAAAAGCCAATTTTTTCTGTCTGCCGTGGAACTCAACTCTTTAACGTTGCCATGGGTGGAACTTTGTACCAAGATATAGAAGACCATTGGCAGGATTGTTCTGCCGAGTACACCACCCAACGCTTGATGACAGAACCAAATACTGTTCTTCGAGAAATCTATGGAGAAATTTCCCATATCAACTCCTTCCACCACCAGAGCATCAAAGATTTAGCACCAAATTTAAAGATTGCGGCCCATGATCCTAAAGATGGTATCATTGAAGCTGTCATGAGTACGGATGATGTTGCCTTTCTCGGTGTCCAATGGCACCCAGAATTTCTTTTTGAAAATCGTCCCAAAGATAAAAACCTCTTTGACTATGTCGTCAATGAACTTTAGATTAAATCCGTCTTTTCACGATAACTAAAGTAATTAGAATGAGAGACAATCAAATGGTCCAAGAGGACAATCCCCATCAGGTCACAGGCTTCTTTTACAAGTTTAGTGACTTGATCATCATTTCGGCTAGGCGCTACCGCTCCTGAAGGATGATTGTGAACCAAGATGAGAGAGGTCGCCATATGCTTGATGGCATAGTGAAGAATCTCACGTGGTTCAGCAATACTACGAGTAGCTGAGCCGATAAAAATGGTCTGTTGATGGATGATTTGATTTTGAGTATTGAGATAGAGCGCCACCAGGTGCTCTTGTTTTTTATGTCCCAACTCCTGCTGCATCTTCTTGGCCAACTTTTGGCTACTGAGAATACTTTCCATCTCAAGGGTCTCATGTTTATGAATACGATGCCCCAGTTCAATCATAGCTTGTAGTTCTATAGCCTTAACACGACCGATACCAGACAGACTCTGCATTTCCTGCAGGGTCATTTTTTTCAAATCAGTTAGGCTTGAAAGATTATTCAAAACTTTCTGGGCAATTTCAAAAACACTGGACTGACGTGTTCCTGTTCTGAGTAAAATTGCTAGCAACTCTTGGTTACTGAGCGCTTCAACTCCTTCTTTTGCCAGCCTTTCTCTTGGTAATAGTGAATCTTCTTGAAATGAAATACTGTACATAAAAATCCTCCTCACTTTATTATTCGTGAGAAGGATGGAAAATTAGATTTTTTTCTCAATTGGAGCCACACTGGCTAAAAGTTTTTTCAAACCTACTTCTGGGAAATTGATTTTTAATTCCTGCGTAGCACCTCTACCTGAAACTTCCAGAACAGTTCCCTCACCCCACTTCTTGTGGAGGGCAATGTCACCAATGGACCAATTTGTCTCACTAGACGCTGATTTTACGCCAGCTGTAAATTGACCAAATGGGAGACCGCTTGACTGGATAGATTTTGGGGCAGCACTACGTTTACGGTCTTGAAGAGCTTGAGCCAGACTCATACCTTGACCAAAGGCAAGGCCGCCACTGCTATAAGATGCCTTAAAGCTTGAATTTGCAGGACGAGCCAGACCTTGATACTCAAGTAAGTCTGAGCTGATTTCGTTAATAAAACGAGTCGGACGGTTGTAGTTGGTACGACCAAAAAGCAGGCGCGAGTTGGCATTTGTCAGATAGAGAATTTTCTCTGCACGCGTAATTCCTACATAGGCCAGACGGCGTTCTTCTTCCAATTCATCTTGATCCTCAGCCGCGCGACTAAGCGGAAAGACATTTTCTTCCATCCCAATCAAAAAGACAACTGGAAACTCGAGACCTTTGGCAGCATGCAGGGTCATTAGAGTAACTTCTGATGTCTCCTGACTACCTGAATCGGTGTCCGCAATCAAGGCTAAATCATTTAAGAAACGACTCAGTTTGTCCAGACCAGTTTCTTCTTCTGGCTCATCAGAGGTGTCATCAAAGTTTTTCGTCACAGAAAGGAACTCTTCAATATTTTCAACCCGAGCCTTACTTTCCAGAGTTGCTTGGGCATTAAGAATATCAACGTAACCTGTTTTTTCTAGAACCGCCTCAACCAACTCTGTAATAGTTAATTGATCTAGCTGCTCTCGCAAATCCAGAACCATATTGGCAAAATCCCAGATAGACTGGGCTGCTTTACCCTTGATACCAGACAACATGATATTGGCAGAAGCATCCAGCATGGACATGTTTTGCATATTCGCAAAGTCACGAATTTTCTCAACTGTACCTGGGCCAATTCCACGTTTAGGCTCGTTGATAATACGCTCAAAACTGATATTGTCACTCAAATTAGCAATGAGGTTGAGATAAGCGATAATATCTCGGATTTCCTTACGGCTGTAGAACTTGGTTCCGCCAACCATGGTATAAGGGATATTTGACTTGAGCAAGGCTTCCTCAATAGTACGGGACTGGGCATTAGTCCGATAGAGAACTGCAAAATCCTTGTGAAGGAAGTTTTGACTGCGACTAAGTTCATCGATGGTTCTGGCTACAAATACAGCCTCATCCAGCTCATCATCAGCACGATAGTAAACGATTTGCTCCCCATCAGCATTCTGGGTCCAGAGATTCTTAGGACGGCGGTTTTTATTGTTTTTAATGACCTCGTTGGCCGCTTGGAGAATAGTTTTAGTTGAACGGTAATTCTCCTCCAGCAAAACAACCTTGGCTTGGGGATAATCTTTCTCGAAATCCAAAATATTCTGCATATCAGCACCACGCCAACCGTAGATAGACTGGTCCGCATCCCCAACCACACAGATATTTTTAAAACGGGAAGCCAAGAGTTTGACCAATTGATACTGAGCGTGGTTGGTATCTTGGTACTCATCAACATGGATGTACTGAAACTTCTGCTGGTAGTAGGTCAAAACATCAGGATTTTGATCAAAGAGACGCAAGGTCAGCATAATCAAATCATCAAAATCAACGGATTCAGACTGACGAAGTTCTTTTTGATAAGCTGTGTAACACTGGGCTACGATTTGCGTGTACATATCGCCAGCTTGGGCAGCATAGGCAACATCATCAATCAGATCATTCTTAGCATTGGAAATTGTTCCTAAGATGCTCCGTTCATTCCATTTTTTCGGATCCAGGTTCAACTGCTTAAGAATGCGTTTCATAAGAGTTCGCTGTTCACCAGGATCGACAATTGTAAAATTACGGTTGTAGCCAATATGGTCCGCATCGCGACGCAAGATACGAACACACATGGAGTGAAAGGTCGCAATCAAACAGTCCTGAGTGGCTGGATTGAGGCCATAAGCACGTTCCTTCATCTCACGCGCAGCCTTATTAGTAAAGGTAATGGCCAAGATATTCCAAGGATTGACCAGCTTTTCATCAATCAGATAAGCAATGCGGTGGGTCAAAACTCGGGTCTTTCCAGAACCAGCCCCCGCCATGATCAACAAGGGACCTTCTGTCGTTTGCACCGCCTCAGCCTGACGGTCATTCATTCCATTTAATAATGCGTTCATCTTCTCTTCCTTACTCTTGAAGTCAATATTTCCATTATATCAGAATTCGAGGAAAATATCTTTACCTAGACTGGTTACGTCTAGAAAACGACACCTTATATCTAGATAAAAAATGAGCTTGGATTAAAATCTCCAAACTCATTTATTACTCAATGAAAATCGAAGTGCAAACTAGGAAGCTAGCCGCAGGCTGTACTTGAGTACGGCAAGGTGAAGCTGACGTGGTTTGAATTTGATTTTCGAAGAGTATAAAGTCAATTTCAATATACTAGAACAAACCTAATACTGTTCCATCACTTTCAACATCCATGTTGAGAGCTGCTGGACGTTTTGGTAGGCCTGGCATGGTCATGACATCGCCAGTTAAGGCAACGATAAAGCCTGCACCTAATTTTGGTACCAATTCACGAATGGTAATTTCAAAGTTTTCAGGTGCTCCAAGTGCATTTGGATTATCTGAGAAACTGTATTGAGTTTTAGCCATACAGATTGGCAATTTGTCCCAACCGTTTTGAACGATTTGAGCGATTTGTGTTTGAGCTTTCTTCTCAAAGTTCACTTTGCTACCACGGTAGATTTCAGTAACAATCTTTTCAATCTTTTCTTGGACAGAAAGGTCATTGTCATACAAACGTTTATAGTTAGCTGGGGTTTCAGCGATAGTCTTGACAACCGTTTCAGCAAGTGCTACACCACCTTCGGCACCATCAGCCCAGACACTTGCTAGTTCAACCGGAACATCGATTGAGGCACAAAGTTCTTTCAAGGCTGCAATTTCGGCTTCTGTATCAGATACAAATTCGTTAATAGCTACGACTGCAGGTACTCCAAATTTACGGATATTTTCAACGTGACGTTTCAAGTTAGCAAAACCGGCACGAACTGCTTCTACATTTTCTTCAGTAAGAGCGTCTTTAGCCACACCACCATTCATCTTAAGGGCACGAAGGGTTGCAACAATAACTACTGCATCTGGAGATGTTGGCAAGTTTGGTGTCTTAATATCAAGGAATTTCTCAGCACCAAGGTCGGCACCAAAACCAGCTTCAGTAACCGTGTAATCAGCTAAGTGAAGAGCTGTTGTCGTTGCCAAAACAGAGTTACATCCGTGAGCGATATTGGCAAATGGACCACCGTGTACAAAGGCAGGTGTTCCGTAAATTGTCTGAACCAGATTCGGCTTAATAGCATCCTTCAAAATCAATGCCAAAGCACCTTCAACCTGTAAATCGCCAACAGAAACAGGTGTTCGGTCATAGCGATAACCGATAACAATATTAGCCAAACGGCGTTTCAAGTCCTCGATATCCGTTGCCAAACAAAGAATTGCCATGATCTCTGAAGCAACTGTAATGTCAAAGCCATCCTCACGTGGAATACCATTTAGAGGACCACCAAGTCCAACGGTCACATGACGAAGAGCTCGGTCGTTTAAGTCCACAACACGTTTCCAGAGGATACGACGTTGGTCAATTCCAAGCTCATTCCCTTGGTGCAAGTGATTGTCAATCAAGGCAGAAAGCGCATTGTTGGCAGTTGTAATAGCATGCATGTCCCCAGTAAAGTGGAGGTTGATGTCTTCCATTGGCAGAACTTGAGCGTAACCACCGCCTGCAGCACCACCCTTAATCCCCATTACTGGACCAAGGGATGGTTCGCGGATGGCAATCATAGTTTTCTTGCCAATCTTGTTCAAAGCATCAGCAAGACCAATGGTAATAGTTGATTTTCCTTCACCTGCTGGTGTTGGGTTGATGGCAGTAACCAAGATCAATTTCCCAACTGGATTGCTCTCAACTGCACGGATTTTATCAAAGCTGAGCTTAGCCTTATACTTTCCGTACAACTCCAAATCGTCGTAAGAAATACCAAGTTTCTCTACAACATCAACGATTGGCTTCAACTCAATACTTTGTGCGATTTCAATATCTGTTTTCATTCAAAACTCCTCTAACCTCTTATATGATAATTCATTATAACACAAAACAAGATTTTTAACATCCTTAAACTCTCTAAACGTTCGTAAATATCTCTATTTTTAAGAATTTTAGAGCCCTTTCTTAAATTTTATATGGCTTTATAGTTTGAAACTATAGTAAATCTTCGTTTTTACCAAAAATTTATCACTTTTATTTTACTTACCGTTTATTTTTGTGTACAATAGTGCTATGAAAATTTTAGTTACATCGGGCGGTACCAGTGAGGCTATCGATAGCGTCCGCTCTATCACTAACCATTCTACAGGTCGCTTGGGGAAAATCATCACTGAAACCCTGCTTGCTGCAGGACATGAAGTTTGTTTGATAACGACAAAACGAGCTGTGAAGCCAGTAGCCCATCCTAATCTAAGTATTCGAGAAATTAACAATACCAAGGATCTTCTTCTTGAAATGAAAGAACGTATTCAGGATTATCAGGTCTTGATTCACTCAATGGCCGTATCTGATTACACTCCTGTTTATATGGCAGGACTTGAGGAAGTTCAGGCTAGCTCCAATCTAGAAGAATTTTTAAGCAGGCAGAATCATCAAGCTAAGATTTCTTCAACTGATGAGGTTCAGGTTTTGTTCCTAAAAAAGACACCTAAAATCATATCCCTAGTCAAGGAATGGAATCCTGCTATTCATCTGATTGGTTTCAAACTGCTGGTTGATGTCTCTGAAGATTATCTCATCGAGATTGCCCGAAAAAGTCTTATCAAAAACCAAGCTGACTTAATCATTGCAAATGACCTGACTCAAATTTCAGCAAACCAGCATCGTGCAATCTTTGTTGAAAAAGATCAGCTTCAAACAGTCCAGACTAAAGAAGAAATTGCAGAACTCCTCCTTGAAAAAATTCAAGCCTATCATTCGTAGAAAGGAAAGCTATGGCAAACATTCTCTTGGCTGTAACGGGCTCAATCGCCTCTTATAAGTCGGCAGATTTAGTCAGTTCGCTTAAAAAACAAGGTCATCAAGTCACTGTCTTAATGACTCAAGCTGCTATAGAGTTTATCCAACCTTTGACACTACAGGTACTCTCACAGAATTCCATCCACCTGGATGTCATGAAGGAACCCTATCCTGATCAGGTTAATCATATTGAACTTGGCAAAAAAGCAGATTTATTTATCGTGGCCCCTGCAACTGCTAACACTATTGCAAAACTAGCCCACGGCTTTGCGGACAACATGGTGACCAGTACAGCTCTAGCCCTGCCAAGTCATATTCCCAAACTCATCGCACCAGCAATGAATACAAAAATGTATGACCATCCGGCAACTCAGGCTAATCTGAAAACATTAGAAAGCTACGGCTATCAGCTGATTACTCCAAAAGAATCCCTACTAGCTTGTGGAGACCATGGACGAGGAGCTCTAGCCGACCTCACAATTATTTTAGAAAGAATAAAGGAAACTCTCGATGAAAAAACGCTCTAATATTGCACCTATTGCTATCTTTTTTGCAACCATGCTTGTGATTCATTTTCTAAGCTCACTTATCTTTAACCTTTTTCCATTTCCAATCAAACCGACCATCGTTCATATTCCTGTCATTATTGCCAGCATTATTTACGGTCCACGAGTTGGGGTTACACTTGGATTTTTGATGGGGCTTCTTAGCCTGACAGTTAATACGATTACAATTCTGCCGACAAGCTACCTCTTCTCGCCATTTGTACCAAACGGAAATATCTACTCAGCTATCATTGCCATTGTCCCACGTATTTTGATTGGTTTAACTCCTTATCTAGTCTATAAACTGATGAAAAACAAGACTGGACTAATCCTAGCTGGTGCCCTTGGTTCACTTACCAACACAGTCTTTGTCCTTGGAGGAATCTTCTTCCTATTTGGAAATGTTTATAATGGAAATATCCAACTTCTTCTGGCAACTGTTATCTCGACAAATTCGATTGCCGAATTAGTTATTTCTGCAGTTCTAACCCTAGCTATTGTCCCAAGACTGCAAACTTTGAAGAAATAAAAACAATCTCCACTTTCATACTTGAAGGTGGAGATTTTATTTGAAGTAGTTTCTTTTTAGTGAAATCTTTACCAATATTTATACTCAATGAAAATCAAAGAGTAAACTAGTAAGCTAGCTGCAGGTTCCTCAAAACACGGTTTTAAGGTTGCAAATGGAAGCTGACATTGTTTGAAGAGATTTTCGAAGAGTATTAACTTAAAAATGACCTATAAACCCAAGTAAATCCTTGCTTTATTGCCTTGTTTATTGTACTATACTAATGTATATACAGTAAAAAGGAGATTCTTATGAATACACGGAAAAAGACACAATTTATGACAATGACTGCCCTCTTAACGGCTATTGCAATTTTGATTCCAATTGTTATGCCTTTCAAGATTGTCATTCCACCTGCCTCCTATACTTTAGGAAGCCACATCGCTATTTTTATTGCCATGTTCTTGTCGCCCTTGATGGCTGTTTTTGTCATCCTAGCCTCTAGTTTTGGATTTTTGATGGCTGGCTATCCCATGGTTATCGTTTTTCGAGCTTTTTCCCATATCTTTTTTGGGACTTTGGGAGCTCTTTACCTACAAAAATTCCCCGATACCCTAGATAAACCAAAATCTTCTTGGATTTTTAACTTTGTTTTAGCACTTATCCATGCCCTTGCTGAAGTATTGGCCTGTGTCGTTTTTTATGCAACTTCTGGTACCAATGTAGAAAATATGTTTTATGTTCTATTTGTACTAGTTGGATTTGGCACAATTATCCATAGTATGGTAGACTATACATTAGCACTAGCTGTCTATAAAGTGCTTCGAAAACGCCGCTAAAAGGAAGAACTATGACAAAAAATCGCAAACAAGCCCTGCTTCAACTCTTGAAAGAAGCTCCTAAAGCCCTCAATGGCCAAAGTTTGGCTGAACATTTTCATGTTACACGCCAAGTCATTGTACAGGACATTGCAATTTTAAGAGCCGATGGCGCTCCTATCCTATCCACCAATCGTGGCTACGTCTATAAGCAAGTTGATGTCAATCCATACGTCCACAAACTTTTCAAAGTGAAACATGAAGTTGAAGAAATCGGTCAAGAACTCCTTGCTATCGTAGATAATGGTGGACGTGTTCAAAATACCTTGATTGACCATCCCGTTTATGGAGAAATTGAAACCTTGCTTAAACTGTCTTGTCGCCGAGATGTTCAGCATTTTCTAGAACAAGTCGAGCATTCTGACTTTAGACCTCTGTCTGAATTGACAGATGGCATCCATTACCACCTAGTCGAAGCTGAAACACAACAAGACCTCCGCTATATCGAGGAGGCCTTGGATCAGCTCGGTTATTTAGTAAAAGACTAGAAAATTTTCTTTTCCCAATCGTCTTCTGTACGGCGAGGGTAGAAAAATTCAGATTTGTCAGGAGCTTCCATCATCTCCATCAAGGGTAACATATCATAGGCCAGATCCAAGTTTGGAATCTGGTCTTTTTGCACCCAAGAAACTTCTCCTTCATCTGAAGAGCGAAGGCTACCAGAGAACTCAGTCGCCTTATAACAAACGACAATATAGCGCCCACCTGTATCCAGAGGCCAATTTTTAATACCGACAAGTTGAGGATTTTGGATAGTCAACCCTGTTTCTTCATATATTTCACGAATGACAGACTCTGCGAAAGCTTCGCCATTTTCTACATGACCTCCAGGAAAGGCATAACCAGACCAGCGATTGGTTTCAGGAGAGCGATACTGCATAACCACGCGCTGAGTTTCGAGGTCTTCAATCAGACAAATGTTTGTTAAAATCGTTAATTGGGAACGGGACATAAATTTACTCGCTTTCTAATTTATTAAATTTTTAGACTTGGTACCAAAGATTCTAGCTTCTACTTTTTAAAATTATTTAGAATAAAATACCATTCGTTTTTCCTTTATAGGTTTTCCAAGTTCAAGTATTTTTTCTTGACCATCAAAAGTAAAACCCATTTTTTGATAGAAAGCAATGGCTCGCTTATTATCTTTCAATACCCATAAGAAAATTTCAGAAAAATGATCAAGAGCAGTCAAAGCTGCTTTCATTAACTTTTGTGCGATGCCTTTTCCGTAATAGTCTTTTAAAACATATAAAGCAATAATTTCACCAGCTTGAATAGTCTCATCACGAAAGTTGCCATAACTGATAAAACCAACTACCTTAAGGCCATCCATCGCAATCAATGTATTTTCTGGATACTTTTGACTAAAGAATCGACATCTTTCTAATGTCATTGTCTCCTGAAATTCTGCAGGCAAAAGGTCATCATAAGCCTCTCTCCACGTTTGCCAGTGAACGAAAGATTTACCTTCTATCTCTTCAGGAGTTTCCATTGATTTGATAATAACCGTCATTTATTTTCTTCTCCTTAATCCAACAGTCTGACTTCCTTTGCTACTTTTTGTAGAAATTTTTGTCTTGTTGAACTTGTATTTACTTCACGGCCTAACTCTCCTAAGATTGAAACCCTCTTTGTTTTGATACCGCAATGATTCAGGACAGCATTCTTTAATACTGATATTCCATAACTGTCTGGAATATTAATCGGACCTGAAAATACTTTGTACCACCAAGTTGGTGCCATGGAGGTTGCATAGATACTAGCTGTTTTTCCTTTTAGTAACTTTTTGAACTGTTTACCTCTCAAGTAGTTCAAAATAAAGCTTCCTCGATTATTTGCGGAGTATGCAATGCCTGGCGTAAAAACACGATCAATCCACCCCTTCAATAGACTAGGCATACTACTCCACCAAATTGGATAAACAAAAATGAAATGATCTGCCCACTGAATTAATTCCTGAGAGCGTAGAATAAACGGATCGTCCTCCATCCTTTGTCGATAACCATAACGTAAAACAGGATCAAACTCTTCTGCATTAAGATTAATCATTTCAAGTTCATGTCTCTTTGAGTCTATATTTTCTACAATCGTTTGAAAAATTGCTTGGCAGTAACTTTCTTTATCAGGATGTCCATTAATAACTAAAATATTCATAAAATTCCCCTAATCCAACACCTTGACTTCCAACATCATATCACGGATCTGAGCTGCCAGTTCAAAGTCCAGCACTTCGACGGCTTCTTGCATTTGTTTCTCCAGTTTCTTGACGAGTTCTTTGCGTTCTTGTTTGTTGAGGCTATTGATATCGACTTCCTTGTCCTCTTCCTTAGCAACTGCCTTAGTTACAGCGATCAGGTCACGGATTTCTTTCTTAATGGTTTGTGGAACGATACCATGCTCTTCATTATAAGCCATCTGGATTTTCCGACGGCGGGCCGTTTCATCAATAGCTCGTTGCATAGACTGAGTAACGGTGTCCGCATACATGATGACATGCCCTTCACTATTACGGGCAGCACGTCCAATGGTCTGGATGAGTCCACGCTCGTTACGAAGGAAACCTTCCTTGTCAGCATCGAGAATAGCTACGAGGCTCACTTCAGGAACGTCAATTCCTTCACGGAGCAGGTTGATTCCGACCAAGACATCAAAGACACCCAAGCGCAGGTCACGGATAATCTCTGTCCGCTCCAAGGTCTTGATATCCGAGTGCATGTACTTGACCTTGATGCCCATTTCCTTGAAGTAGTCGGTCAAATCTTCTGCCATTTTCTTGGTTAAAGTGGTAATAAAGGTACGCTCGTTCTTTTCAACACGGGCATTGATTTCACCCAAAAGGTCATCAATCTGTCCCATAGTCGGACGGACTTCTACCTCAGGATCCAAAAGACCTGTTGGTCGAATGATTTGCTCAATCACTGTCTCGGTCTGTTCATTTTCATAGTCACCAGGTGTCGCTGAAACGTAAACAATCTGATGAACGTGACTCTCAAACTCCTCCCGACGGAGAGGACGATTGTCCAAAGCTGATGGCAAACGGAAACCATAATTAACCAGCATTTCCTTACGCGAACGGTCTCCATTGTACATGCCCTTGATTTGTCCCATAGTCATGTGACTCTCGTCAATCATAATCAAAAAATCATCTGGGAAGAAATCAAGAAGTGTATAAGGAGGCTCACCTTCGCTACGCCCATCCATATGGCGAGAATAATTTTCAACCCCGTTGGTATAGCCCATCTCACGCAACATTTCGATATCATACTCTGTCCGCTGTTTCAAACGTTGGGCTTCAAGTAATTTACCTTCCTTCTCAAAGACAGCTAACTGCTCCTCCAACTCGGTCTGAATCTTGGCAATAGCCACTTCCATATGGTCGTCATTGGTCACAAAGTGAGTAGCTGGGAAAATCGCCAAATGATCCACTTCTCCCAATACCTGGCCTGTCAGAGCCTCAACCTCACGGATACGGTCAATCTCGTCTCCGAAAAACTCCACTCGAAAGGCATGTTCATCACGGGAAGCAGGGAAAATCTCCACTACATCCCCACGCACACGAAATCTTCCCCGTTGGAAATCAATATCATTACGTTCAAACTGGATATCAACCAAGTCATTCAAGAGTTTATCACGAGAAATTTCAAGACCTGGACGGAGACTAACGACACTATCAGCGTATTCCTTGGGCGAACCCAAACCATAGATACAAGAGACAGAAGCCACAACAATGACATCATTACGCTCCAAAAGAGCCGAAGTCGCTGAGTGGCGGAGTTTATCAATCTCGTCATTGACAGAGCTGTCCTTCTCAATATAGGTATCACTAGAAGGAACATAGGCCTCTGGCTGGTAATAATCATAGTAAGACACAAAATACTCAACAGCATTCTCAGGGAAAAATTCCTTAAACTCCCCATAGAGCTGTCCTGCCAGAGTCTTATTGTGGGCGATGACCAGAGTGGGTTTATTAACTTTGGAAATGACCTGACTCATGGTATAGGTCTTCCCTGTTCCAGTCGCCCCCATCAGAATCTGAGCTTTTTCTCCCCCCTCGATATTATCAACCAACTGCTCAATAGCTTGAGGTTGGTCTCCTGAAGGTTGATATTTTGATACTAGTTTAAATTGATTATCTGTAATGCGATTGATCATAAGAATCCTCTCTCGATGTGCTATTCCTATTTTAGCATACTTGTAACATTTTCACGAAGAAAAGGACGGACCGAAGTCACATCCTTTCATTTTCTCTCTTCAATTGATAAGCGAGATAGACAATCAGCAGTAGCAAGACCAGACTTGTCATGACAGAACCTTCAATCCCAAAAGAACCACCTGATAGCCAGCCTTGATCGCCTTGTGGTAAAAAGGTCATCAAAGACGTTCCTGACTGCTGACCACTAACTAAAATCCCAAAGAGATTGCCTTGAGCAAAATTCCAGGCCCCATGAATACCTGCAACACCCCAAACTGTATCTGTTTTGAGGAGGTAAAGTGACATGGCAACTCCGAATAAGAAGAGATTTACTAAAGATAGTGGTGTTAGACCAGAATTGCCCATATGAAGCAGAGTAAAGAATAGGCTAGATATAAGAACAGCAAGTTTTAGATTGGTTCTTGAGGCCAATTGAGGAAGGAGCCAAGCACGGGCTACCACTTCTTCTGTTGTCCCCTGTAAAATCCAAAAAGGGATAGTAAAGACAACAAAGGTAAGCGAATAAGGATTCAAGTGAATAGACTCAAAACGATATTGCCCTAATGCTACTAAACCTAACAAGGTCAGAAGAAAAAGTGCCAGACCTAAACCAAATCCCTTAAGAAGATTACTGAGGAAATTTTCTTTATAAAATCCTAAAGTTCGAATAGGTCTTTTCTCAACTTTTCTAGTCCATCTGAACACAGTGTTGAGAACGAAACCAAAGGCCAGCAATTCTAAAATTAAACGAAAGTCACTTGTTTTATCCATCAAGCTCTGTTGCAATGTCTGCAAATAGGTTGCAAGATTTTGACCAGCCTCTCCAAAATTCCTAGCAAGTCCGATGAGAGCTAACAAACTAATACCATACAGAGTATAAGCCACAAACTCTCCTATGAAGACAAAAGCAAAGGCTAACAAGGGGCTTGTGTAAAGGTTTAACCGCATTTTGGAAGCTTGGAAGTCTTTAAATATTCTTTTGTTCTTCATATTCCTGTCCTCTTTTCTTCTACTATATACTATTATTATAGCACTTTATAGTAGCAATTCAAGAAGGAAAAGAAAATATATATGTTATATTTTCTAACACGAAAATATAAAAATTTGCCTTTTTTTACTTTTTCTGATATAATGGGAAAATATTCGGAAAAGGAGACTAAAAATGAAGAAAAAATTTCTAGCATTTTTGCTAATTTTATTCCCAATTTTCTCATTAGGTATTGCGAAAGCTGAAACGATTAAGATTGTTTCTGATACCGCCTATGCACCTTTTGAGTTTAAAGATTCAGATCAAACTTATAAAGGAATTGATGTTGACATTATCAACAAAGTGGCTGAGATTAAAGGATGGAACATTCAGATGTCCTATCCTGGATTTGACGCAGCGGTAAATGCGGTTCAAGCTGGTCAAGCTGACGCTATCATGGCAGGGATGACAAAGACTAAAGAACGTGAAAAAGTTTTCACCATGTCTGATACTTACTATGATACAAAAGTTGTCATTGCAACTACTAAGTCACACAAGATTAGTAAATATGACCAATTAAAAGGAAAAACTGTTGGTGTTAAAAACGGAACAGCCGCTCAACGTTTCCTTGAAAGTATCAAGGATAAATACGGTTTTACTATTAAAACATTTGACACTGGTGATTTGATGAACAACAGCTTGACTGCTGGTGCAATTGATGCCATGATGGATGACAAACCTGTTATCGAGTATGCCATTAACCAAGGTCAAGACCTCCATATCGAAATGGATGGGGAAGCTGTAGGGAGTTTTGCTTTCGGTGTTAAAAAAGGAAGCAAATACGAGCACCTAGTTACTGAATTTAACCAAGCCTTGGCTGAAATGAAAAAAGATGGTAGTCTTGATAAAATCATCAAGAAATGGACTGCTTCATCATCTTCAGCAGTTCCAACTACAACTACTCTAGCGGGCTTAAAAGCCATTCCTGTTAAAGCTAAATACATCATTGCCAGCGATTCTTCTTTTGCACCTTTTGTTTTCCAAAATTCAAGCAACCAATACACTGGTATTGATATGGAATTGATTAAGGCAATCGCTAAAGACCAAGGTTTTGAAATTGAAATCATCAACCCTGGTTTCGATGCCGCTATTAACGCTGTCCAAGCTGGTCAAGCAGATGGTATCATTGCTGGTATGTCTGTCACAGATGCTCGTAAGGCGACTTTTGATTTCTCAGATTCATACTACACTGCCAATACTATCCTTGGTGTCAAAGAATCAAGTACCATTGCTTCTTATGAAGATTTAAAAGGAAAGACAGTCGGTGTTAAAAACGGAACTGCTTCTCAAACCTTCCTAACAGAAAATCAAAGCAAATACGGTTACAAAATCAAAACCTTCGCTGATGGTTCTTCAATGTATGACAGTTTAAACACTGGTGCCATCGATGCCGTTATGGATGATGAGCCTGTTCTCAAATATTCTATCAGCCAAGGTCAAAAATTGAAAACTCCAATCGCTGGAACTCCAATCGGTGAAACAGCCTTTGCTGTTAAAAAAGGAGCAAATCCAGAATTGATTGAAATGTTCAACAACGGACTTGCAAACCTTAAAGCAAACGGAGAATTCCAAAAGATTCTTGATAAATACCTAGCTAGTGAGTCTTCAACTGCTTCAACAAGCACTGTTGATGAAACAACTATTTGGGGCTTGCTTCAAAATAACTACAAACAGCTCCTTAGCGGGCTTGGTATCACTCTTGCTCTAGCTCTTATCTCATTTGCTATTGCCATTGTTATCGGGATTATCTTCGGTATGTTTAGCGTTAGCCCCTACAAATCTCTTCGTGTGATTTCTGAGATTTTCGTTGACGTTATCCGTGGTATTCCTTTGATGATTCTTGCAGCCTTCATCTTCTGGGGAATTCCAAACTTCATCGAGTCTATTACAGGCCAACAAAGTCCAATTAATGACTTCGTAGCCGGTACTATTGCTCTATCGCTCAATGCAGCTGCTTATATCGCTGAGATTGTTCGTGGTGGTATTCAAGCCGTTCCAGTTGGTCAAATGGAAGCCAGCCGAAGCTTGGGTATCTCTTATGGAAAAACCATGCGTAAGATTATCTTGCCACAAGCAACTAAATTGATGTTGCCAAACTTTGTTAACCAATTCGTTATCGCTCTTAAAGATACAACCATCGTATCTGCTATCGGTTTAGTTGAACTCTTCCAAACTGGTAAGATTATCATCGCCCGTAACTACCAAAGTTTCAAGATGTATGCAATCCTTGCTATCTTCTATCTTGTAATTATCACACTTTTGACTAAACTAGCGAAACGCTTAGAAAAGAGGATTCGTTAATGGCAAAATTAAAAATTGATGTAAATGATTTACACAAAAGCTACGGAAAAAATGAAGTCCTAAAAGGAATTACGACTAAGTTCTATGAAGGAGATGTTGTTTGTATCATCGGCCCTTCGGGTTCTGGTAAGTCAACCTTCCTCCGTAGCCTTAATCTTCTAGAAGAAGTCACTAGCGGTCACATCACTGTGAACGGCTATGACTTAACTGAAAAAACAACCAATGTTGACCACGTCCGTGAAAACATCGGAATGGTGTTCCAACACTTTAACCTCTTCCCTCATATGTCTGTATTGGACAACATTACCTTTGCTCCTATTGAGCACAAGTTAATGACTAAGGAAGAAGCTGAGAAATTAGGAATGGAATTGCTTGAGAAGGTTGGGCTAGCAGATAAAGCTAATGCTAACCCAGATAGCCTATCAGGTGGTCAAAAACAACGTGTGGCTATCGCTCGTGGACTAGCAATGAATCCAGACATCATGCTCTTTGATGAACCAACTTCTGCCCTTGACCCTGAGATGGTCGGAGACGTACTGAACGTTATGAAGGAATTGGCTGAGCAAGGTATGACCATGATTATCGTAACCCATGAGATGGGATTTGCCCGTCAGGTTGCCAACCGCGTTATCTTTACTGCAGATGGTGAATTCCTTGAAGACGGAACACCTGATCAAATCTTTGATAACCCTCAGCACCCACGTCTGAAAGAGTTCTTGGACAAGGTCTTAAACGTCTAAACTCAAACTGTAAGGATTTCCTTGCAGTTTTTTTCTATCTCGTATTGGATTTTTTGATTTTTCGGAAAATTATGTTAGAATTAAGTTTATGAAATGAGGTTTCCTCATACCTAGCAAGACTAGGAATAAAAATAGAAATTAGGTAGCTAGATGTCATCTAAGGTTATTGTTACAATTTTCGGTGCGAGTGGAGACCTGGCTAAACGCAAGCTCTACCCTTCCCTTTTTAGACTATATAAATCCGGCAATCTTTCCGAGCACTTTGCAGTTATTGGAACTGCCCGTCGTCCTTGGAGCAAGGAATATTTTGAATCTGTTGTAGTCGAATCGATCCTTGATTTGGCAGATAGTACCGAACAGGCTCAAGAGTTCGCTAGCCACTTCTACTATCAAAGTCATGATGTCAATGATACAGAACACTACATTGCTCTACGTCAATTGCAGGCTGAACTAAATGACAAGTACCAAACTGAACACAACAAGCTCTTCTTCTTGTCTATGGCTCCTCAATTCTTTGGAACCATTGCTAAGCACCTCAAGTCTGAAAACATTGTAGATGGTAAAGGTTTTGAGCGCTTAATCGTTGAAAAACCATTTGGTACAGATTACGCAACTGCAAGAAAGTTGAATGACGAGCTCCTAGCAACATTTGACGAAGAACAAATTTTCCGTATTGACCATTATCTTGGTAAGGAAATGATCCAAAGCATCTTTGCAGTTCGATTTGCAAACCTGATTTTTGAAAACGTTTGGAACAAAGACTTTATCGACAATGTTCAAATTACCTTTGCGGAGCGCTTGGGTGTAGAAGAACGTGGTGGCTACTATGACCAATCTGGTGCCCTCCGTGACATGGTACAAAACCATACTTTGCAACTTCTTTCTCTCCTTGCTATGGACAAGCCAGCAAGCTTCACAAAAGACGAGATTCGTGCTGAAAAGATTAAGGTCTTTAAAAACCTCTATCATCCAACGGATGAAGAGCTTAAAGAACACTTTATCCGTGGTCAATACCGTTCAGGTAAGATTGATGGCATGAAATACATCTCTTATCGTAGCGAGCCAAATGTAAATCCAGAATCTACAACTGAAACCTTTGCATCTGGTGCCTTCTTTGTTGATAGTGATCGCTTCCGTGGTGTTCCATTCTTCTTCCGTACTGGTAAACGTCTGACTGAAAAAGGAACTCATGTCAACATCGTCTTTAAACAAATGGATTCTATCTTTGGAGAACCACTTGCTCCAAACATTTTGACCATCTATATCCAACCAACAGAAGGCTTCTCTCTTAGCCTAAATGGGAAACAAGTAGGAGAAGAATTTAACTTGGCTCCTAACTCACTTGATTACCGTACAGATGCGACCGCAACTGGTGCTTCTCCAGAACCATACGAGAAATTGATTTATGATGTCCTAAACAACAACTCAACTAACTTTAGCCACTGGGATGAAGTTGGTGCGTCATGGAAGTTGATTGACCGTATCGAAGAACTCTGGGCTGAAAATGGTGCCCCACTTCATGACTATAAAGCTGGAAGTATGGGACCTCAAGCAAGCTTTGACTTACTTGAAAAATTCGATGCCAAATGGACTTGGCAACCAGATATCGCCTATCGTCAAGATGGTCGTTTAGAATAAAAAAAATCCTGCAAGTTTGTACCTTGCAGGATTTTTGCTTCTGATTAGATTAAGCCTTCCAAGAGACCCTTCATAAAGTTTTCTGAGTTAAACTCTCCAATATCATCGATTTTTTCACCAAAACCAATCAATTTTACAGGAATATTGAGTTCTTCACGGATGGCTAGAACAACACCACCTCGAGCAGTTCCATCAATCTTAGTCAAGACAATTCCTGTCAAAGGGGTAATTTTTGAAAATTCTTTGGCCTGTACCAGGGCATTTTGACCTGTTGATGCATCAAGAGCCAAGAAGGTTTCATGTGGTGCTTCTGGTACAACACGTTTGATGATACGACCAATCTTTTCCAACTCAGCCATGAGGTTATCCTTATTTTGCAGACGACCAGCGGTGTCAATCATAAGAATATCGATACCTTCAGATACGGCACGTTCCATTCCATCAAAGACTACACTGGCTGGGTCAGCTTTTTCAGGTCCAGTCACTACTGGAACATCTACGCGTCGACCCCATTCAGCAAGCTGGGCTACTGCCCCTGCACGGAAGGTATCTGCTGCAACCAGCATGACCTTCTTACCAGCTTGTTTATAGCGGTGTGCGAGTTTTCCGATAGAAGTTGTTTTCCCGACACCATTGACCCCGACAAAGAGCATGACTGTCAAGCCCTCTTGAAAGTGGATACTTTCATCGTAATTGCCATCCTTTTCATAAAGCTCAACCAATTTCTCAATGATGACACGGCGAAGGGCGTCAGGTTTCTTGGCGTTTTCAAGCTTGGCTTCGTAACGAAGCTCCTCTGTTAAGTTAGAAGCGACCTGTACACCAACGTCGCTCATGATCAGCAGTTCTTCCAACTCCTCGAAGAATTCTTCATCGACAGAGCGGAAATTAGCAAAGAAGGCGTTCAAGCGAGCTCCGAAGCCTGTGCGAGTTTTCTTGAGACTGCGGTCATATTTTTCCTGAACAGTTTCTTCTACTTGAGACGTTTCTGGTTCAAGCACTTCAGAACTATTTTCTTCTACAGTCTCTAGGAGCTCAGTATTCTCTTCCTCTGGGACTTCTTCTGAGTTTGGCAATTCTTCCACTTGTTGAACTTCTACAACTGGCTCTGAATCCTTATTTTCTTCAACTGTGACTTGGATTTCCTCTTCTTCAAACACAGCTTCTTCAGAACTTTCAATTTCTGCTGCGTCTTGAGAAACTTCCTCAGCTTCTGTAAGAGAAGTCTCAGTATCTTCAGACAAATCAAGATTTTCCAGAGCTTCTTTTACAACTTCTTCGATTTTAGGTTCTTCTTTTTTTCCGAATAGACGGTCAAATAATCCCATATCTTAGTTCTCCTTTAGCACATATTCTTCGATTGCCCAGGCGACAGCTTCCTCATCGTTGGTCATAGGAGTTACCACATTTGCGACTGCCTTGACTTCAGGAACAGCATTTTGCATGGCAACACCGAGCCCTGCCCATTCAATCATAGAGAGGTCATTAGCCTCGTCACCACAGGCCATAACTTGGCTTTGGTCAATTTCAAGATGACTGATTAGTTTTGCCAAGCCTGTTGCTTTATGAACATTCTTTGGTGACCACTCTAGCAACATTTCACGTGATTTAAAGATTTCATATTGGTCAAACAATTCTGGAGAAATCTTCTGAATGGCCGCATCCAAGGGTTCTTGAGCAAAGGCAGTCACGCATTTATTGTAAGTCATTTGACTAGATAGATCTTCAAAGTCCACTGGAACAAAGGTCAAAGCTGGATTGAATTTGGCATAAAGACTTTCTTGGTCCGATTGGATTTGATAAACAGTTCCTTCTGAGATGGCATCAAGAGGCAGTGATAATTTCTCTGTTTCCTCATACAAGCGTGCCACATCATCATATGAAAAGACTGTCTTATCAAGGATTTCACCTGTATTTTTCTGAACCAAACCACCATTAAAAGTAATCGTATACTCATCTTCGTGGCCGTCAGTCCCTAACTCATGGAGAAAGAAGTCCATGGCTTTTAAGGGACGACCAGTTGTCAATACGACCTTGATACCACGATCACGCGCAGCTTTCAAGGTTGCCTTGGTACGATCCGTCAGCCTTTTATCAGTAGTCAGCAAGGTCCCGTCCAAGTCCAATGCAATCAATTTTATATCTGCCATTATATGCCCTCCATATAAGCTATAACCGACTGGTCCTTATGGTGACCAATCACTGTCTCTGCTAATTCTAAAATTTCAGGTCGTGCATTTTCAGGAGCTACAGGATGTCCCACAACCTGCATCATATGTAAGTCATTTAGATTGTCTCCAAAAGCCATAACCTGATCCATTGTGATACCAAGTTTTTTAGCTAATTCAACAATGGCCACTCCCTTATCGACATAGTCCAGAACAATATCAATGGATTCAAAACCAGTTGTCATGGCCTTAACACCAGGAACATTTTCGTTTACCCAAGCTTCCCCAGCTTCCAGAGTTTCTTCTGTGAAGTTGGTTGTAAATTTGAAAATGTCATCTGTAATATCTTCTAGACTCGCTACTTTTTGGATATTTTCATTATAGTGCTGACTTACTTTTAAATAGGTCTCATCAACCGTATCTAGAACATAAGCTCCCTTTTTTCCCGTCAAGAGCAGTTTATTGATATCTACATAAGGTGAAGTTTTCAGCATTTCAAAAGTTGATAGATAAAACTCACGAGACATAGTCGCTTCATACAAGTCCTGACCTTGATATTCTACCAAACTGCCATTTTCCGCGATGAAAATAATGTCATCACGAACATCAGCAAATAATTTTTCTAGAGATAGAAATCCGCGCCCTGAAGCTACCGCAAAGTAAATCCCTTTTTCCTTGTAGGAAACCAAGAGAGACTTGAGGCGGTCCATATCAAAGCGTCCATTCCCATCTAGGAAGGTTCCGTCCATATCTGTTGCTACTAGTTTAATCATAAAATCTTTCTTACTCCGATTAGTAAATCTACCTCCTATTATACCATAGATAAGTAGAAAAAGGACTAGTCTATCAGCTTTGCTTCTCTTTTATCCTTCTCTACTAGCTAGTGCTGTTTCTAACTTTTAAAAAGCTCGTAAAATTAAAATCGTGCAACTTTTTTCAGATACTTTTAAAAGATTGATTTCATTACCTGTTTCCTTTATACTGGATAAAAAGGAGAATAGTATGTCAGAAACAAATCACGAAATTGATTCAAATTTTGCAGGTCGTTTAAATATCCTGCGTGCGGGTGTTCTTGGTGCCAATGATGGAATTATTTCCATTGCTGGTGTGGTTATCGGGGTTGCCAGTGCTACGAGCAATATCTGGATTATCTTTTTATCAGGATTTGCAGCTATCTTAGCTGGTGCCTTTTCAATGGCTGGTGGAGAATATGTGTCCGTTTCAACTCAAAAAGATACCGAGGAAGCAGCCGTTGCGCGTGAGCAAGTCTTGCTAGACCAAGATATGGAACTAGCCAAAAAATCCCTCTATGCTGCCTATATTCAAAATGGAGAATGCGAAACCTCTGCTCAACTTTTGACCAACAAGGCCTTTCTTAAAAATCCACTCAAGGCTTTGGTAGAGGAAAAATATGGGATTGAGTATGAAGAGTTTACAAATCCTTGGCACGCTGCCATTTCTAGCTTTGTTGCCTTTTTCCTTGGTAGCTTACCACCAATGCTGTCAGTAACTATTTTCCCAAGTGAATACCGCATCCCTGCTACTGTCCTTATCGTCGGTGTGGCCCTTCTTCTCACTGGTTACACTAGTGCCAAACTTGGAAAAGCCCCAACCAAAACAGCTATGATTCGGAACCTCGCTATTGGCCTCTTGACCATGGGCGTTACCTTTCTGCTAGGACAACTTTTCAGCATTTAGAAGACAAGAAATACCTCGATTTTGAAGTCGAGGTATCTTTTTTACATTTGCACAATCTTGCGATAACTTCTTGAAGTAATCATGAAAATCAGCACATAGGCGATGAGGAAGATAGCGCAGATAGACAAGGTCACAATCAACATCATATTCGTATCTATTACACCAATCACTTTTAAAATCAGACTAAGCATATGGTAGGCAAAGGCTAGGTGTATGAAGGCAAAAAGCAAAGGAAGGAAGAAAACAGTTAAAACCTGTTTGTTAATGGTTTGCTTGATTTGCTTTTGATCTAAACCGACTTTCTGCAAGATAATAAAGCGTTCACGGTCTTCATAGCCTTCAGAAATTTGTTTATAGTAAATGACCAGAACGGTTCCGACCATAAAGATAATGGATAGGAAAATACCGATAAAGAAGACACCACCAAAGAGGGCACTCATCTGAGCACTAGCATCTGATAAATTACTACCATAAACATAGCTACCTTCCGTGTTTAATTGAGCATTAAACTGATCGAGGTATTTATCATACTCGTCAGCGACCTTGAGTTGTTCTTCTTCACTGGCATTTACATTCATGCCACCGTAAAACTGATTATAGATAGCCGAATCTGGGAATTGATCCAAAAAGGCTTGTAAATCAGCTACAACAAGGTAATTGTAATCAGCAGTCAAAATATTAAACTGATTTGGGACATGGTTGACAATGAAATCTTTATTAAATTCTTCTTTGACAGAAAATTGATGATCATTTAGAGTTAGAGTTTTCTGTTCTTTAACTCCCTCATTCTTTGCAAAGAGTCCGACCTCATTTCCTGATAGAGACAGTTTTTGACCAGTCATATTTTCATAATCTTTTTGATCAAATACCATGAAAACTGTTGTGGGTTGGACACGATTTTGTCCTTTTTCAAAAAGGGTTAACTTATTTCCTTCTTGGTTCGCAACACCAAAGTAAGTGTAACGAAGAACTTCTTTCTCTTTAATCTGATAACCTTTGTCACTTGCAAACTGGCTCAAGAGTTTGTCCAAGTCTTCTTTTTCAACATTTTGCCCTGAAACCCCAAAATCATGAGGATTTAGAACTTTTTTAAAGCTTTCTGCGGAATTGAAAATGCTTGTCGCTGCTGACATGGTTACCAAAACCATTGTTGACAAAATTGCGATAGTTGCTAGTCCAACCGCATTTTTCTTCATACGAAAAATCAAGTTAGACACTGAGATAAGGTTATTTGGTTGGTAATAGTATTTCTTATTTTTCTTTAAGATTTGGAGGAAGACTGTAATTCCTGCATTGAACAAGAGATAGGTCCCAAAGATAACCAGTAAAACAGCTAGGAAGAAAGTTGTTAGGGCTGTAAGAGGATCGGTTACCGTAAGGGCAAGATAATAGCCAATCCCTAAACTTATGGAACCAAGAATAGTTTGGAGAGGTAGGAAACGACCTCTTTTCTCTCCGCTTGCTTTCTCACGCGAGAGCTGGAGGGCATTCATACGGGCGATTCGAAGGGCATTCAGGAACATGAGGCCTAGGAAAATCAATCCAAAGACAACAAGTACTGCAATGACAACATTCATTTGGAAGGTAGCGACCAGCTCAACCTTCAATTTCATCAGTTTGAGCAAGAAAGCGAAAATTAACTTGTCAAACAAGGCTCCAATACCGATACCCGCTCCAACAGTTAGAATCCCAAATACCACTAACTCCTTAAAGGTCATACTGATAAGATGACGCTTCTCCAAGCCCAACATGCCATAAATCCCCAGTTCCTTGGAACGGTTTTTCATGACAAAACTATTGGCATAGAGGACGATAATGGCTGACGCAAGGGTGACGACAAACATACCAAATCCTAGAGTAGCTTGAATCGTTTCCCCTCCACGAATTTCTGCAATCTTGGGATTGAAAGTTAGAGAGTAAAAGAGATAGGTGACAGTGACTGCCAAGAGAACAGCCAGCGCAAAAGGATAGTAGAGTTTGCGGTTTTTAATCAAGTTCGATACCGCTAACTTATTGGTTAATCGAAACATACTAATTCACCTCGCTTGCCATGACAGTCAAGGTATCAGAAATTTCTTGGAACATCTGACGTTCTGTCTTCTCTCCACGGTAGATTTGATTGTAAAGAATGCCGTCTTTGATAAAGAGTACACGTTTAGCTCTGCTAGCTGCTGCTGTGGAGTGGGTTACCATGAGAATAGTTTGGCCGCGCTCATTGATTTCATCAAAAACATCAAGTAAGGCTGCAGATGACTTGGAATCAAGGGCTCCTGTTGGCTCGTCCGCAAGGAGAATTTCAGGTTCAGTGATGATGGCGCGTGCTACTGCTACACGCTGTTTTTGCCCACCTGAAATCTCGTAAGGGTACTTCTCTTGCAATTGGTTGATACCTAGATTCTCAGCTGTCACCACCAATTTCTTCATCATCTCCGTAATGGGTCTTCTTGACAAGACAAGGGGAAGCAAGATATTATCTTTTACAGAGAGAGTATCTAACAAATTAAAGTCTTGGAAGACAAATCCCAGCTTTTCACGACGGAAGCTAGAAGCCTGTGAATTTTTAATGGTTGCGGTGTCTGTTCCATTCAGGTAAACTTGTCCACGACTTGGTTTATCCAGCATAGCTAGGATATTGAGAAGAGTGGATTTACCAGAACCGGACTCACCCATGATGGCAACGTAGTCACCCTTTTCGACGGTAAAGTGAATATCCTTGAGGGCCTCTACTTGGTTGCCCTGAAAACGAGTTTTGTAAATTTTTTGAACGTGTTTTACATCTAAAAGTGTCATGAGAATCTCCTTTCTTAATATCCCATCAAATGAAATGTCGCTTGCATCATAGCGCATCCTAGCTGAACACGCTCGATATCTTTGTGACTTGGTTTTCTAGTTTTCTTCTGTAAGATTTGTTTCATGATGTTACTCCTTTGTTCTTTATGAGTCTAGTTTACATCAAAAAAAGACTGCTTGCCATAACCTAACCTTACAAAAGAGACTTTAATCTTACATTTTTGTAAGATTGGGGAAAATGTAGATATTTTATTAAAAATATTTTACCATAAAAAAAAAAGCAAGAAGAAAACCCTTGCAGATACAAGGGTTCAAAAATTTTAAAATAGATTAGTCGAATTCATAGACTAACAGTAAAATAACTGTTTCTACCTCACCAAAACCATCCATCATTTTCTTCAATAGCTTGGGCTTCTTTGCGTTTCTTTTTCAGCATTTAATAGTTATTGACTGATTTAACTTAATAAAACTAATTTCAGATAGAAAAAAATTGTCTTTTATAATTATAAATATATTCGTACTTATAAAAGATATTCAATCCGACTATTATAAATATCCTACACAATTTACACCTATAACTCCTCTTCTTAGGAATATCGTATGAAGTTTCTCATGCTCAAATTGTTCATATTCAAATCGCTCGTATTCAAATTTCTCATATTCAAACGGTTCGTATTCAAACTTTTCATATTCAAAAACTTCAATTCCTATTTCTTTTAATACTTCTTCTGGCAACTCGTAATCTTGATCTACTAAACCAAATAGAGTAAATCCTGACTCAACACAAAATGATAGCACTGGATTGTATATTGAAGAGTAAATAACAGAGCCAGCTATTGATCCTACAAAACTACCTATCATGTATCCTAAAGGAACAACTTCATTAAGTTGAGAAAGAAATTTAGGTAACGGAATTTTGATATATGCTTTTCCTAATAATCCCATTGAAAATGCACAGGTTGTAATAAACATTTCTTTAATTAACTCGGTCACCATCTCACTTCTATTCATCTCGCCAGTAAATGCTTTATACGAGTTCTTCATCGAGTTCATTACTAGTACTGTCACTACACCTATTACTGATGGATTAGCTTTTTTAAGAGTCTTTCCAAATACCCCAGACAGACAACTTGCTGTAATTGCTGCTGAAACTGTACCTCTTACAAATCCTTCGCCTGCTCCTGTAAGTGCTGCAAAACCTATTTTTTTAAATTGTCTTTCACCGACATATCCATTCTTAATTAGATAAGCTATTGCATTCCATATTTCAGGTGCAACTTGCAAAACCATCGATATTGTTGCTGCAGTTAAGCCAGCCTTGTATGATTGTTTTAATATATGAGTGTATTTAATAAGCTCTTCAGTTGTTAAGTGTAAATCCTCAGAATTTACTCCACCCTCTTTAGCCAATTGCGCTAGATCGTGAGCTTCTTGTTTAGATAAAGGAATTGACTCATTTCCTTTATTATCTCTAACTCTATCACTCAGGTAATTTCGAGTATCCTCATACTTATTAAAACCTTTGGGGGAATTAATTGAATACTCTCGCCCTTTACTTTCTAATATTGCAATAATTTCCTCAAGTTGATCAGATGGAACAATTCTATGTTGTTCAAAATAGACTGTAGTATTCGGATCTATTTCTTTGTCCATACTTCTCTTTTCTAAATAGATGGGAAACTCATCTTTTATACCTTTAGGTTTATAATCATTATAGCAATCAATAATACTCTTTGACTGTTGTTTAGCAGTCGAAGTAGCATCTTTATAATATTTTAAACCAAACTTAGCATCGAAGTTTACTCCCGTAATATCAGCAGATCCAAAATCATGGCTACGATCAACTTGTACTCTGTTTTTTGAGGAATTAATAACTGCCTTAATATTAAAGGTTCCGCCGTGCCAAAATTCAGCAGCATCTCCCTTTAATGTTTCTACAAGTGAACCACTTGATTTAAGATTATTAATAGAGTTCATCAAATTATCTATCTCTGAATTTACAGTATCTATATACTGCTCTCCATCTACAATTCCTGCAAAATTACCAGCTCGCTTTTGAAAGAATTCATATCCCTCTCTAAAACCATCCATTCATCACCCCTCCAAGAACTCTGATAATCCATCCATGTATAATATTAAAGTCAAAGCTCGGAATTGTTGGTCAGTAATTTTTCTCTGATCATCTGTTGTTGTAATCCATTTTGTAGCTTCTGCAACCGCATTGACTGCATCCGCTGCAATAGCTGGCACAGGTCCCAAGAAAGATAATAATGTATTTCCAACATTCATCATAATATCAGGAATATCACCCATAACACCAACAGCTGCGTCTAGTGCTTGTTCATGAAGTGGTTTTTTAAACTCTATTAGTTCAAACTCAGTCTTGTAGTCACTACAGAGATTAATAAATTCATTGTAACTATCTGGGTTATCTATAGTACTTGAAACTAGCATCATACCACGCTTGCCTAACCATCCATATTTCATTCCAAGTTGGTCAAATTTTACAGTCATACTTGGTATTTCATCTTTACTAGCTTGATTTTCTCCTATAAACAAAACATGTTCATTAGACGATATTGTAGACATATTATCTAAATAATGCTTTTCTAACCAAACACTTACTTTAATTGCACCATCTTTAGTTCCTATAATTACGTCTTCTTCATCGTCATTAGCACTTACAAGTTGGCGTAAGTAATTAGCATATCCAACTGTACTCTCATCACATACAATAATTAACTTTGTTATATTTAGTTCGAACATAAAAAACTCCACATTTTATGAATATTATTTTTCGATTATGATTCCATTTAGTAACTCTCTTTATAGATTCTTGAAAAATTTTTCACTATAATAATCAAAATCGTTTTATACGCTTATTATACCATTTAGCCATAGATTCTGACAAGATGAAAAAAGCCTTGTATTATATAATACAAAGCTTATTTTCTTATTTACCTCACCAAAACCAGCCTTCATTATCGTCAATGGCTTGGGCTTCTTTGCGTTTTCGTGGGCCTGTTCCGTACATTTCTGCTTCGATTTCTTCCTTGGTTGGCATGATAGAAGCTAGGATGATATAGATAATCACGCCAAGTCCAAAGTTTGCGACTGTAAAAATGGCAAACAGAAAACGTACAAGGGTAACATCAAAGTTCCACTTGTCTGAAAGACCTGCCAGAACTCCTGAAATCATGCGATTTCGTCTCATTTTATAAAATTTACTGTTCATGATATTTCCTCTTTCTGCTAGGTTAGACATAGTATATCACGGGTAGGCTCGGCTTTCATCAGTCCTCAGGCTGATTTATTAGTAGCAATTTACCTCGACAAAGTCCACAGCGATAGCGTTTGGTATCAATCCTACGCTTGCGCTGATAAGTTTGCTGGCAGGATTGACAACGATAAAGCTTGAGTGGTTTGGAGTTACTATTGGGCAAGGATGGTACAAAGCGTAATCCATCCACTGCTTTCAAAAGTTCCTTAAAATCCCGATCCTTGTGTTGATAGCCCTTCCCTTGGAAATAAAGGTGATAATGACAGAGTTCATGTCGGACAATTTTCCTAAAAACATCCAGACCCAGTTCCTGATAAACCTTGGGATTAAAATCCAAATGCCCATCTTTTGGGAAAAATCGCCCACCTGTCGAACGTAGACGAGAATTCCACTGGGCTCGATGGATAAAAGGTCTGCCGAAGTCTTCTAGCGAAACCTGCTTAACGAAATCAGTCAGTTTCATTTGGAGCTAAGAGCGACAGATTGACTTTTTCACGTTCAGTATCAATTTTCTTGACCCAAACGGTCACCAAATCTCCGACTGACACAACTTGACTAGGGTGTTTGATAAACTTGTGACTCATATGCGAAATGTGAATCAAGCCGTCTTCGTGAATCCCAATGTCAACGAAGGCACCAAAGTCAACTACATTACGCACCACACCTTCCAGCTTCTGTCCTACCACTAGGTCTTTGATATCTAGGACATCTTGGCGAAGCACAGGTGCATCAAAGGAATCACGGAAATCTCGACCTGGTTTGAGAAGATCTGCAATGATATCTTTAAGAGTTTCGGGACCAAGGTCTAGCTCTTGCGCCATTTCCTTGATTGAAAGCGACTTGAGTTTACTTTGGGCTTCTTCGTTTAGGTCTTTAATATCTAAACGCTTAAAGAGTTCTTTGACAGCAGTATAGTTCTCTGGGTGAACTCCTGTATTATCAAGGATATTGCTACTTTCAGGTATACGAAGGAAACCAGCTGCCTGTTCAAAAGCCTTGGCCCCCAGACGAGGAACTTTCTTGATTTGAGCGCGTGAAGTGATTTTTCCTTCTTCCTCACGGTATTTGACGATATTTTCAGAGATGGTTTTATTGAGTCCAGCGACATGGGAAAGAAGAGCTGGGCTGGCCGTATTGACATTGACACCGACTTGGTTCACCACTGTATCCACGACAAAGTCCAGACTTTCAGACAGTTTCTTCTGACTGACATCATGCTGGTATTGACCAACACCAATTGACTTAGGATCGATTTTGACCAATTCAGCAAGGGGATCTTGCAAACGACGGGCGATAGAAATAGCAGAGCGTTTTTCAACTGTCAAATCTGGAAACTCCTGACGAGCAAGGTCGCTAGCAGAGTAGACAGAAGCACCACTTTCATTGACGATAACATAGCTGACTTCAGGAAAATCTTTCAGAACTTCTGCCACAAATGCTTCGCTTTCACGACTGGCCGTCCCATTTCCAATGGCAATGATTTCCACGCTGTATTGACCAATCAAATCTGCCAAATCTTTCTTGGCTTCTTCAATTTGACGAGCTGATGCAGGTTTGACAGGGTAGATGACTTGGGTCGTCAGCATTTTTCCTGTCGTATCAACGACTGCCAGCTTGGCACCTGTACGAAAGGCAGGGTCAAAGCCTAAAACCACGCGCCCTTTCAGTGGAGCAACTAAGAGGAGATTGCGCAGGTTGTCAGAAAAGAGTTGGATAGCCCCTTCTTCTGCCTTTTCGGTTAATTCTGTCCGAATACGGTGCTCGATAGCAGGCAAAACTTTTTTCTTAACAGATTGCTGAACCACTTCATCAATATAGGCATTCTTCACCTTGAAACGCACTGCAAAGAAAGATAGGATACGATCCGTCGCATGTTCAAAGCCGACTTTTAAGACACCTAGTTTCTCCCCACGGTTGAGAGCCAAGGTACGATAGCCCTGCATGTTGCCAACTGTTTCTGAAAAATCATAATAAATATGAAAAACTTGTTTTTCATCAAGACTTTCATCCTTGACCTGCGAAGTAAGTTTAGAGTGTCTCAGCACCTCCTGATAAGTCATAGCACGTAGATTGACATCTTCAGATAAGGCTTCTACCAAGATATCAACTGCCCCAGCCAAGGCTTCTTGACCAGTCGCAAATCCTTCACAGACAAATTTCTCAGCTTCTTTCTCTAAGCAATCTACATTCTGCAAAATCAAGCGAGCAAGAGGAAAGAGTCCTGCTTCACGGGCAATGGTTGCCTTGGTCCGACGCTTTTCCTTGTATGGAAGGTAGAGTTCTTCTACGTCTGCTAGTTTTTCGGCAGCTAAGATAGCTTCTTCCAATTCCTTTGTTAGCTTGCCTTGTTCTTGAATCTTAGCTAAAACAGCTTCCTTACGGTCGTTGAGATTTGTCAGACTTTTATCCAAGTCAATAATGGCCTTAATCGCCACCTCATCCAGACTACCAGTCATGTCCTTGCGATAACGCGCGATGAAGGGAATTGTCGCCCCTTCAGCTGTCAAACTTAGAACGGTATCGATTTGCTTTAACGTCACTCCCAAATCTTGGGAGATTTTTTCATATTTTTTATCCATGAATCTATTATACCACAAGGTAATATTATTCAAATTATCTCTTACAATTTTAAAACATAAGTTGGGAAATAAATTTACTTCATTTCAATATTCTATTCATTGAGAAGGTTGCAATTTAATTCTAATAGTTTACAAAAGGATTAGTGATTAATTGCACTGTTTTTATTTTTGACAAAACGCTTTATAAAGCTATTTGTTGAAGTTAACGAATCAATTTTCAGAGCAAATAAAAAATCGCATGCCTGAGCCTGCGGAGGGGATAATCTTTTTTGAAATTTTTAAACAAAAAGGAGCATTTAAGCTCCCTCCTTTGAAATAACGGACACTTGGCTGGTCGGTGTACCCAGCATCTCAGATACCTTTTTCAAGGTGCGGCAGGAACCTTTCTGCCCTCAAATGTCTTTCGTTAATGTTATTCTAGCACTATCTACTTTTTTTGTCAAGTTTTCTCAATCTACCAGACTTAATCAGGATTTATAAAGCTCTATTATTCGTTAGATACTCAATTTTAACTTTTCCCTTTTCCTCAAAATAATAGTATAATAGAGGTAGAATTTAGAATCGAGGTACACCTATGGCTGTAAAATTTACAAAACGAGACGACTTGGACAAAATGTTTGAAGAGTTTGCTAAACTCCCAGATTTGAAGCAGGTCACTTTCCCTGATGACAAAGAGAAAAAGGCCAAAGCAGAAAAGAAAAACTAGATGACTGCTTTCCAACAACTCCCATCTAGTGTGCTTCAGACTGGAGCCATTTTTCTCTCCATTATCATTGAAGCCCTCCCTTTCGTGCTGATAGGAAGTATTGTCTCAGGGCTGATTGAAGTCTATATCACACCTGACAAGGTTTATCATCTTCTCCCTCGAAATCGTTGGGGGAGAATCTTTTTTGGGACCTTCGTTGGGATGCTTTTTCCTTCTTGTGAATGTGGAATCGTCCCCATTATCAATCGTTTTCTGGAAAAGAAAGTTCCCAGTTACACGGCTGTTCCCTTTCTTGTGACTGCACCAGTTATCAATCCCATTGTTCTATTTGCGACCTATTCTGCCTTTGGCAACTCCTTTCACGTTGCCTTGTTACGAGCTCTGGGGTCCATTCTTGTAGCTGTGATACTAGGAATTTTTCTGGGATTTTTCTGGCAAGAACCCATTCAAAAAGAAAATCGTTTTGCCTGTCATGAGCATGATTTTTCTCACTTGAGCCCTGCAAAGAAAGTTTTTCAAGTCTTTGTGCAGGCCATTGATGAATTTTTTGATACGGGGCGTTATTTGGTATTTGGCTGTCTCTTTGCCTCTATAATACAGGTCTACGTTCCGACACGCATTTTGACTTCTATCAGTGCGACCCCTCTTTTTGCCATCTTGCTGTTGATGCTTTTGGCCTTTCTTCTTTCACTTTGTAGTGAGGCAGATGCCTTTATCGGTGCTTCTCTTCTCTCGAGTTTCGGTTTGGCACCAGTTCTGGCCTTTCTCGTTATTGGCCCAATGCTAGATATCAAAAATATTCTCATGATGAAAAATTACTTGAAAGCACGATTTATCAGTCACTTCATAACGATTGTAACTCTGGTCGTTTTAGTCTATTCTCTCTTGATTGGAGTCATCCTATGATTCGATTTTTAGTTTTAGCTGGCTATTTTGAACTGACCATTTATCTCCATCTGTCGGGCAAATTAAACCAGTACATCAACATGCACTATTCCTATCTGGCCTATATTTCCATGGTACTTTCCTTTATCTTGGCTATTGTTCAATTGTATATCTGGATGAAGCAAGTCAAAACCCACAGTCATCTGAACAGCCGATTAGCGAAGGTTACTAGTGTTGCTCTTCTGGCTATTCCTATTGTCGTCGGTTTAACTTTTCCAACTGTTAGCTTGGATTCTCAGACCGTTTCTGCCAAAGGCTATCATTTCCCCTTATCGGAAGGAACGGATCAAGCCATTCAGACCAGCGAAGGGACGACAAGCCAATATTTGAAACCAGATACCAGTTCTTATTTCTCAAAAACAGCCTATGAAAAGGAAATGAGAATGGCGGCGGATAAATACTTGTCCAAAGATAGCATTCAGGTCACCAACGAAAACTATATGGAAGTCATGGAAGCTATCTACGACTATCCAGATGAGTTTGAGGGTAAGACAGTCCAGTTCACAGGCTTTGTCTATAACGACCCCAGTCATGCCAATAGCCAATTTTTGTTCCGCTTCGGCATTATTCACTGTATCGCAGATTCGGGTGTGTATGGATTGCTGACCAAGGGAAATACCCGTCAGTATGAAAATAATACCTGGATTACAGCCAAAGGAAAACTAGTCAATCACTATCATAAAGAACTCAAACAAAACCTCCCAACCTTGGAAATCGATAGCTTTACCAAAGTCGATAAACCAGAAAATCCCTACGTGTATCGCGTGTTTTAAAAAAGTAGCCTGGAAAGGGCTACTTTTTCTATTTAGAAATAAGAATCTAAAGTATGGATAATTTTATATAAAACTCCGATTTCCTACTCAGCATCCTTCCAATTCCGAGCAATTCCTTCATCTTTCTGGAGTTGGTCTACCAGTTCTTCAACGGAGTCAAATTTGACCATTTCTCGGACACGATCTAGCCAGTAGACAATGACTGTCTCACCGTAAATGTCATCTGAAAAATCAAAAATATTGACTTCAAAACGTGGCTCTTCTCCATCGAAAGTAACATTTTTCCCGACACTCGCCATTCCACGATATCTTTTACGCTGCACTTCGATATCGACTACGTAGACACCATCTGCTGGCATATAAGTTCGATCTCTTAAAACTAAGTTTGCTGTTGGATAACCGATAGTCCGTCCACGAGCATTCCCATGAACGACCATGCCACGTGATGGTAGAGGAGTGCCAAGTAAATGACCAGCTTCTCTGACATCCCCATCAAGAATAGCTTGACGAATACGAGTAGAACTAATTTTCCCCTTTTCATCCTCAACAGGAGGAACAATGATGATTTCTCCATCAAAATAGTCCTTCAAATCATCCACAGTTTTCTTATCAGAACCAAAGGTGTAATCAAATCCCGCTACAATAATCGCTGGTTTTAATGCTCTAACATAGGTATCAAAGAACTCTTGACCCGTTAAACTAGCAAATTTACTACTAAAGTCAAGTAAGAAAAGAGCCTCTACTCCATGCCATTTCATCTTATGTTCCCGTTCTTCATGGCTGACAATATGAAGCATTAATTCTGGCTTGTAAGGCTGTAATGCGAGCTTCGGAGACTCTGTAAAGGTCATCACGACAACTGGAAGATAATCTTTCATAGAAGCCTTGCTAGCTACTTCAAAAAGTTTCTGATGTCCTTTATGAATACCGTCAAAATAGCCTAATACAAGAACTGTTTTATCAGGTACTGCGATATCTTTTTCATTTTTTATAGGTACTGTTGTAATCATGAAACTATTATATCATAGAGAAAGCCTTTTCGCTAAAAGGAAATCCCAAATGTCGTTTTTTGGGCTCTATAATATTTGTAGTGGGTAAATCCCCTATAGATATTATGGAGCCTATTTTGTTGTAGAAAAAAAGTCCCATATCATCTATAATGAAAAGCGACCAAACTATCATTAGAAAGAATCATATGGAACAATTACATTTTATCACAAAACTACTCGACATTAAAGACCCCAATATCCAAATTATGGATGTTATTAATAGGGACACACATAAAGAAATCATTGCTAAATTGGACTACGATGCCCCATCTTGTCCTGATTGTGGAAGTCAAATGAAGAAATATGACTTTCAAAAACCGTCTAAGATCCCTTACCTCGAAACAACTGGTATGCCTACTAGAATTCTCCTTAAAAAACGCCGTTTTAAGTGCTATCAGTGCTCTAAAATGACGGTCACTGAGACTCCTCTAGTAAAGAAAAATCATCAAATCCCTCGTATCATTAATCAAAAAATTGTTCAAAAGCTGATTGAAAAGACTTCTTTGACCGATATTGCTCATCAGCTGTCCATTTCAACTTCAACTGTTATTCGCAAGCTCAATGACTTTCACTTTAAACATGATTTTTCTCGCCTTCCACAGATTATGTCCTGGGACGAGTATATCTTTACAAAGGGAAAGATGAGTTTCATTGCGCAAGATTTTGAAAAGCTCAATATCACCGCTGTTCTTGAAGGTAGAACACAAGCTATTATCCGAAATCACTTTCTTAAATATGATAGGGCAGTCCGATGTCGAGTGAAAATCATTACTATGGATATGTTTAGTCCCTACTATGACTTGGCTAGAAAACTTTTTCCGTGTGCTAAAATCGTTCTAGATCGTTTCCATATTGTACAACATCTAAGCCGTGCTATGAGTCGTGTGCGCGTCCAAATCATAAATCAGTTTCATCGAAAGTCTCATGAATACAAGGCTATCAAACGCTACTGGAAACTCATCCAACAGGATAGTCGTAAACTTAGCGATAAACGTTTTTATCGTCCTACTTTTCGCATGCACTTGACGAATAAAGAGATTTTAGACAAGCTTTTGGGCTATTCAGAGGACTTGAAACACCACTACCATCTCTATCAACTCTTGCTGTTTCACTTTCAGAATAAGGAGCCGGAGAAATTCTTCGGACTCATTGAGGACAACCTTAAGCTGGTTCATACTCTTTTTCATACTGTCTTTAAAACCTTCCTCAAAGATAAAGAGAAAATTGTCAATGCCCTTCAACTACCCTATTCAAACGCCAAATTAGAAGCGACCAATAATCTCATCAAACTTATCAAGCGCAATGCCTTTGGATTTCGAAACTTTGAAAACTTCAAAAAACGGATTTTTATTGCTCTGAACATCAAAAAAGAAAGGACGAAATTTGTCCTTTCTCGAGCTTAGCTTTTCTTCAACCCACTACAGTTGACAAAGAGCCAAAAAAGAGAACAGAATCCATATTCTGCTCCCTTTTTATCTTCTATAATAGTTGTATAGTTACTTACTCTCCTTTAACAAGACTAATAGCTTTTCAGCTTCTGCCATAATAGTATTGTTGTCCTGAGAACCAAATAACAGGTTATTTTTTAATCCTGTGAGAGTTTCGTTGGCATTGGACTTAAGAATTGGATCCTTAATCTTTTTAAGTAACTCTTCCGCCTCTCTCAGTTTTTCTTCAACCTTTTCAGTTTCAACCTGATGTTCCTCTGGTTCCGATAGTGATTCTTCTTCTGATTCCTCTGGTTCTTTTGGTTTTGGAGATTCTGCTTTCTCATTTTTCGGTTTTTCTTCGCGAGGTTTTTCCTCCTCAATTTTTTCTGTCTGAGGTTTCTCCTCTGTTGGTTTCTCTGTTTGATTGTTAGCAGCTTGACTATTGTGGTTTCTTTGAACATGATCGCTCGCATTGCCCCAACCACTATCTGAATGCGGACGTTCATTTGGATGTTCGACATAATACTTCACAGTTTCAAATAGCTCTTCTAAACTATACCCCTTAGGTGCCTCATAAAGTCCTTCGTCAAACCACTCAAATTTGATGTTATGGTAATGGTCATAATGAGGTATAATCAAACTTCCATTTTTAACTTCTACAGTATGTTGGAGATTGTAAGGCATACGGTCAAGTGGTACCTTCTTAGCTGCTTTTACTCGATTGTAAATCGCTTCTACTCCCTTAGCCTCAGTATTTCCTGAACTTTGATGATTTGTTGAAGGAGGCGTCAAACCTTTCTCTTTAGCATAAGCTTGACCTGCTGCTCTTTCAGCTTCAGACAAACTTTCTTTCTTAATCCAATGACTGTGGCTCATATGCGGAGTTACATAGGCATCCCCCTCATCACTGGTGATATCACGAGGATCAAAGATATAGCCATCTTCTGTTGTATACTTGCCTGCCAACTTGGCTACTTGAATCTCATCATCTGTGTAAGCTATTTGTGCATTTGGTTTTCCTAAACGTTCTGGATGACGAATCGGCGCTAGAAAAGCAAGGATATCATCAACTAACTTGACTTTATCACTTGACTCATCGTTGAGACGTTCCAATAGTCTATCCAAAGCGTCAAAATCAGCTTGGCGCCCTTTATTGGAAATCAAATCTTGGTGAACTGTTGCTAGTAAATCATAAACTTTGTTGTAAAATTTTTGATCACCAGATGCAAGATTGGTTTTCTTAGCTCCTAACTCATGAGACAAACTTTCTTGTTTGGCAAGTTTATCATCAATGGCTGCAACAGTTTCTGCTGAAAGTTCCTTGGCAGAAATATAACGCGAAATTCCATTCTCTTCGAAGACATAACCATCAACCACCTTTCGAATCACCTGTTTTACTAATTTTCTATCAATTGGATTGCTTGGAGTTGGTTGAGGATTTGGTACAGGTTGTGGACTTGGTATTGGGTTGGGCTCTGGAGCAGGGACTGGAGTCGGAATTGGTTTTAATTCTTTGCCACCTGCAGTAGTATGATTTCCTTGATAATTTTCAGAAATCATTCTTGCAATCTTCTGCTCTAAATCAGACATTTGAGAATAAGGGATAAAGTGATAATGATCTCCATGTGGCACTGCAACACCATTCGCAGTTTTTCTTGTAATATGTGCTGGATCAAAGACAAGTCCATCTGATTCCACATGTCGTTGGCTAAGCGGCAAGGCATAAAGTTGTTTCAAGAGACTGGATACGTCTTCACTCGGACTAGCTTGATAGCTATTATCCACTTGTGGGCTAACACTTGGAGTCCATCTTCTGGTATTTGCCTCAACATTGCTTTGATTCGTTTGTCCATATGAACTACTATTCGGTGTCTCTGATGAGCTACTGCTAGAAGAATTTGTCGAAGGACGATAGCCAACTGAGCTTGGTTGATTACCTTTTCCAGATAAGAAGGCTCGAGCTGCAGCTAATTCACTGGCAGACAAGTCACTCTTAGGAATATAGTGGAAATGATTGCCATGAGGAACGATATAGGCATCGCCTGTATCTTCTATAATATCAGACGCATTAAAGATATAACCATCATCCGTTGTATAGCGGCCTTGAGCTCTAGCAGCGACTACCGCATTATCGTTAGAACCTCCTCCGTGATTACTACTGTGTTCTTGCTTCTGACGAGTGATTTCTTCTTTTGAGCGAACATTATCAGCATGAGCTGCATCTTTAAGGTAAACATAGTATTTCCCGTCTACCTTGATGACATAGCCACCCTTGATTTCATTGACAATGTCTGAATTCTTCAACTGATAATTCGGATCTTTCATCAGCAGTTCTTCACTGATGATAGCGTCATAAGGAACCTTGCCATTATAGTAATGATAATGGTCTCCATGAGAGGTCACATAACCTTGATCCGTAATCTTGATGACGATTTGTTCGGCGTTGATTCCCTCTCTCTTACTAACTTCATCTGGTGTCAAGTTCTCTGCCTTTTGGCTTGGTTGGTTGCCATCAATGTATGAAACACGGTTATTTTCTTTTACAGTTTGGGCTTGATGCAAACCTAGTTCATAAGCACAGACACTTAAAACAAGTGCAGCTGCTGACCCAGCTAGATATTTTTTATTGATTTTCATTCTTTCCTCTTTTCTTAACTCTATTTGATTCACTATAAAACAATAAACCAGTTAATTAACTAGTTAATAGTTTACTCCTTTTAGTACTGCTTGTCAAGAATTTTTCGTATATACATAATAAAAATGAAAGCCTCTTTATCGAGACTCCCATTTTTCATTAGTTTGTTGTTTCCTTATTTACAGGCGAAGGATTACTACCTTTTAACAACGCAAGTAATTTTTCTGCTTCTGCCATGATACCATTATTATCCATGGTTTGGAGACTCAAATTATTTCGTAAACCAGCTAGGGTTTCTGTCGCATTGCCTTTCAGACTAGCATCTGTTACTTTAGCAAGTAAACCTTCTGCTTCTTTAAGCTTGGCTTCTACTTTTTCAGTCTCTACTTGAGGAACTTCTGGCTCAGCAGGTGTTTCCTCTACTGGTTCTTCATCCGCTTTGAAGTTCTTTTTGGGATCTTCACTGTGGTCTTTCTTACCTAAGACATGCTCGCTGGCATTTCCCCATCCGTCATTAGAATGTGGACGTTCATCAGGATGTTCAACATAGTACTTAATCGTCGCAAATAAGTCTTCCAAGGTATAGCCATTTGGAGCCTTGTATGAATGATCATCAAACCAAGCAAATTTAATGTTATGGTAATGATCCTTGTGAGGAATAATCAAATTACCATTTTTAACTTCTACTGTATGCTCAACCATGTATGGAAGTCGAACGAGTGGAATTCGTTTTTCCCCTTTCACACGATTGTAAATAGCCGCTGCACTATCTCCAGTTGGATTTGCTTGAGCATCTGCGTCTGCTGACGGAGGTAGAATTCCTTTTTCTTTAGTATAAGATTGAGCTGCAGCTTTTTCCTTATCAGAAAGGCTGTCTTTTCCAATCCAGTGACTATGTCCCATATGAGGCGTTACATAGGCATCTCCTTCATCACTGATAATATCATGTTCGTCAAAAATGTAACCATCTGAAGTTGTATACTTATCAGCTAATTGAGCAATGCGGACTTCATTTTCGGTATACTCAATCTGAGAATTTGGTTTGCCAAGTCGCTCTGGATGAGTAATTGGTGCTAGGAATGCCAATAAATCATCTACCAATTTTCCTTTATTAGAAGATTCATCATTCAAACGTTCTGCTAATTTGTCTAAAGCTTGGAAATCAGAAGTACGACCCTTATTTTCAGACAAAGCTTTATAAGCCTCGGCCAGTAAATTATATGCTTTATCATAAAATTCTTGATCACGAGGAGCAACTTTTTCTTTTTTAGCAGTTAAAGTATGTGACACACTCTCTTGTTTTGATAACTTGCTTTCAAGATTTTTAACAGTTTCAGATGGTAAATCTTTCGCAAAGACATAGCGTGAGATTCCTTTTTCTTCGAAAACATATCCTTCTCCAACTTTTCGTACCAGCTGGCTAACCAAAGAAGAATTTGAGTCTATTTTAGGATTTGGAGTAGGAGCCGGCTTTACAATAGGTTTCAAAGGTTTTAAGCTAAGAGCTGGCAAAACAGGAGATGGAATTGGATTTGGAAGGCTTGGAGTCGGAATTGGTTTTAATTCTTTACCACCTGCAGTAGTATGATTTCCTTGATAATTTTCAGAAATCATTCTCGCAATCTTCTGCTCTAAGTCAGACATTTGAGAATAAGGGATAAAGTGATAATGGTCTCCGTGTGGCACTGCAACACCATTCGCAGTTTTTCTTGTAATCTGAGCTGGATCAAAAACAAGTCCATCTGATTCCACATGTCGTTTACTAAGCGGCAAGGCATAAAGTTGTTTCAAGAGAGTAGATACGTCTTCACTTGAATTTGCTTGATAACTATTATCCACCTGTGGGCTAACACTTGGAATCCATCTTCTGGTGTTTGTCTCAACTTTACTATGATTTGTTTGTCCATATGAACTACTATTCGATGTCTCTGATGAGCTACTGTTAGAGGAATTTGTTGACGGACGATACCCAACTGAGCTTGGTTGATTAGTTTTTCCAGATAAGAAGGCTCGAGCTGCAGCTAATTCACTGGCAGACAAGTCACTCTTAGGAATATAGTGGAAGTGATTACCATGAGGGACGATATAGGCATCACCCGTGTCCTCAATGATATCAGAGGCATTAAAGATATAACCATCATCAGTAGTATAGCGGCCTTGAGCTCTAGCAGCGACTACCGCATTATCGTTAGAACCTCCTCCGTGATTACTACTGTGTTCTTGCTTCTGACGAGTGATTTCTTCTTTTGTTCGAATATTATCCGCATGAGCTGCATCTTTCAGGTAAACATAGTATTTCCCGTCTACCTTAATCACATAACCACCCTTGATTTCATTGACAATGTCTGAATCCTTCAACTGATAATTTGGATCTTTCATCAGCAGTTCTTCACTAATGATAGCATCATAAGGAACCTTGCCATTATAGTAATGATAATGGTCTCCATGAGAAGTCACATAACCTTGATCCGTAATCTTGATAACAATTTGCTCGGCATTAATACCTTCTTTTTTACTGACTTCATCAGGTGTCAAATTTTCTGCCTTTTTGCTTGGTTGGTTACCATCTATATATGAAACACGATTATTTTCTTTTACAGTTTGAGCTTGGTGCAAACCTAGTTCATAAGCACAGACACTTAAAACAAGTGCTGCCACTGAACCCGCCACATATTTTTTATTGATTTTCATTCTTTCCTCACTTTAATTCTTCTGCTAGAACACTCATATTTTCTTCCAGGTTTTCTAAATAGGTCTTGTCATTTTGTGGGTCTGCCTCTAAAGGATTCAGTGTTTTAAGACCCACACCTGTTGATTTGACAAGAGTTTCAGCTACTTTTGAAGAAGCATTACTTTCTGTAAAAATCGTTTTAACCTTATAGGTCTTAACAAATTCCTGAATTTCTGTTAGTTGTCTTGGACTTGGTTCTTGTTCAGGAGAGATACCAGCGATTCCAAGTTGATTTAATCCAAATCTCTTAGCAAGATAAGAAAAGGCTGTATGCTGTGTTACAAAAGTTTTCTGACTCGCTTTTTCAAATTTAGGCTGGAATTTCTTAGTTAATTCTTGAGCTTTTTTGATAAAGGCTTGCGCATTTTTCTGGTAAGTTTCTTTATGCTCACTATCCACCTCTGAAAGTTTATCAGCGATAATCTGGGCTTCTTCACCAGCTTTTTCAGGATCTAGCCAAGTGTGAGGATCATAGAGCGTTTTTTCATCAACTCCGTCCCCTGCTTCCACATCTTCTAGCCCTGGGACGCGGTCTAAAGTCATTCCCTCTGAAGCCTCTAAAACCTTCACTTTGGATTTTTTAAGATTGGGATCTAGACTTCCTGCCCAAGATTCGAGCGTATGAGAATGGTAAACAAAAACATCTGCATCATAGATAGCTGCGATATCATTTGCCGAAGGTTCAAAGGAGTGAATTCCACTACTTGACTGAATCATCCGAACATCATTCAAGTCACCAGATACTTCCTTGACCATAGCGTAGATAGGATAAAAACTGGTCACAATTTTCATCCCTTTCCCAGTCTGACTTTCCTTTTGGCCACAAGCAGCTAAACACAAAAGAAAGACACTTAACAACACTAAAAACAAATTTTGTTTCTTCATAAAAACTCCTTAACTAGTTATTTAACTAGTTAATATTCTACTCCAATTTTTTTTTATTGTCAAGCATTTTATGAACTAGTTAATAGATTTTCTGATTTTAAACTATAAAAAAACCTTGCAACTAAGTTGCAAGGACTTTTCGATTAATCAAAGTTAACGTATTCTTTTTGAAGTTCAAGGACTTCTTCCATTGTTGAACACTCTGTAAGGGCACGGTTAGCGTACTCTTTCATCTTAGCAGTGTCCAATTTCTTCATCAAGCTACGTGTACGAAGTACAGATGTTGCTGACATAGAGAACTCATCCAAGCCCATTCCGACAAGAAGTGGAACAGCTTTTTGGTCACCAGCCATCTCACCACACATACCAGCCCATTTACCTTCAGCATGAGCTGCCTTGATAACGTTGTTGATCAAGCGAAGGATTGATGGGTTATATGGTTGGTAAAGGTATGAAACTTGCTCGTTCATACGGTCTGCTGCCATTGTGTATTGGATCAAGTCGTTTGTACCAATTGAGAAGAAGTCAACTTCTTTAGCAAATTGGTCTGCAAGCATCGCTGCTGCAGGGATTTCAATCATGATACCAACTTGGATATCATCCGCAACTGCAACTCCTTCAGCAAGAAGGTTTGCTTTTTCTTCATCAAAGACTGCTTTAGCTGCACGGAATTCTTTCAATAGGGCAACCATTGGGAACATGATACGCAATTGACCATGAACAGAAGCACGAAGAAGGGCACGGATTTGTGTACGGAACATTGCATCTCCAGTTTCGGCAATAGAGATACGAAGGGCACGGAATCCAAGGAATGGGTTCATTTCGTGTGGCATATCAAAGTAAGGAAGTTCCTTATCTCCACCGATATCCATTGTACGAACAACCACTGGTTTACCATTCATTCCCTCAAGAACAGCCTTGTATGCTTCATACTGCTCATCTTCTGTTGGGAAGTCTTGAGAATCCATGTACAAGAACTCTGTACGGTAAAGTCCAACAGCTTCTGCACCGTTGTTGTTAACACCTTCAACGTCTTTTGGAGTACCGATGTTAGCTGCCAACTCGAAGTGTTTACCGTCAGCAGTCACTGTTTGAGCATCTTTCAAAAGTGCCCACTCAGCTTTTTGTTTAGCATAAACTTCACCAGCTGCTTTAAATTCTGCCGCTTGTTCATCTGTTGGGTTGATAATGACTTCACCAGTAATTCCGTTAACGGCAAGGATATCACCGTCTTTCACTACTTCAGTGATGTTATTTGTTCCCAATACAGCTGCAATTTCAAGTGTACGTGCCATGATAGCTGAGTGGCTTGTACGTCCACCGATGTTTGTTACAAAAGCTTTTACAAAGTTTTTGTCCAATTGAGCTGTATCAGATGGTGTCAAGTCATGCGCAATCACGATTACTTCTTCATTGATTGAAGCTGGGTTTGGTAATTTCTTACCAAGAAGGTTTGCCAATACACGTTTTGTAACGTCGCGGATATCCGCTGCACGTTCTTGCATGTATGGATTGTCTTCCATACCTTCAAAGATAGTGATGAACATGTCAGTCACTTCTTTAAGACCTGCTTCAGCATTGACTTTCTTAGCACGGATTGTTTCTTTAATCTGACCAATCAATTCTGGGTCAGCAAGAACCATCAAATGAGCGTCAAAAACTTGAGCCGCTTCTTCACCAAGCGTACCTACAGCTTTCTCACGGATAAGAGAAAGCTCGTTTTGAGAAGCTTCAAGAGCTACATCCAAACGAGCCTCTTCTGCGTTTGTATCTTCGACTGAAACAGTATCGAATGACAAATCCGGTTGAACGAGTAGATATGCTTTTGCAACGGCAACACCATCAGATGCTGCGATTCCTTTAAGCATTTCTGTCATTTTCCTTATGCCAATCCTTCTTTTTCCATTGTTTCTGAGATTGCAGCGATAGCGTCATCTGCATCTGCACCTTCAGCTGAGATAGTTACGTCAGCACCTTGGCCAACACCAAGACTCATAACACCCATGATTGATTTAAGGTTAACCGATTTACCTTTGTACTCAAGAGTGATATCTGAAGCAAATTTGCTAGCAGTTTGTACCAACAATGTTGCTGGACGTGCGTGAATACCTGTTTCTGCCACTACGTGGAAATCTTTAGAAGCCATAGTTTGACTCTCCTTTTGTTCTTTCTTTTTTGAGTTATATGTGATAACCCTTACAATTTGGTATTATATCATCTTCTAGGATTTTTTTCAAGCATTTTATGGGATTTATTCGATTTCCTTTCAGATAACTTGCTGAAAATCTTCTATTTTAGATAACAAAACACAGGATATAGTTTTTCAAAAAACAACTTATTGGATAATTATCACTATTTTACAAAACAAACACTACATATTGTGTTTTGTGAGCTTGAACAGAAAAATAGACCACTATATTTAGTTTTAAATCGTTGACAAATTTTTATTTTCTGATATACTAAGAAAGTAATCTATTTTGAAAGAGGAGTTACACAATGGTAACCGTTTATTCTAAAAACAACTGTGTCCAATGTAAAATGACCAAACGTTTCTTGGACAGTAATAATGTCGCTTATCGTGAAATCAATCTTGATGAGCAACCTGAGTACATCGATCAAGTTAAAGAGCTTGGTTTCAGCGCTGCTCCTGTTATCCAAACACCAACTGAAGTCTTTTCAGGTTTCCAACCAGGAAAACTGAAACAATTAGCATAATCTTAGTACATCATCCAGAAGAAACTGCTTCTAGGGCTAACTTAGAAGCCTTTCTTTTGTAATTAGATAAGGGAAATTTTATGGGATTAAAACATCTTGAGGACGTGACTTACTTCCGTCTCAATAACGAAATCAACCGTCCTGTCAATGGACAAATCATGCTTCATAAAGATAAGGAAGCCTTGGATGCCTTCTTTAAAGAAAATGTAGTTCCAAACACTATGGTTTTTGATTCAATCAAGGATAAAATCAACTACCTCATTGAACACAACTACATCGAAACAGCCTTTATCAAGAAATACCGTCCAGAATTTTTGGAAGAATTGTCTCAATTTATCAAAGACCAAAACTTCCAATTCAAGTCTTTCATGGCTGCCTATAAGTTTTACAATCAATATGCTTTGAAAACTAACGACGGTGAATATTATCTTGAAAGCATGGAAGACCGTGTCTTCTTTAACGCCCTTTATTTTGCTGATGGGAATGAAGCTATTGCAATCGATATTGCCAATGAAATCATCCACCAACGCTACCAACCTGCTACTCCTTCCTTCTTGAATGCTGGACGTGCTCGCCGTGGGGAGTTAGTATCTTGCTTCCTAATCCAAGTAACTGATGATATGAACTCTATCGGACGTTCTATCAACTCAGCTCTTCAACTTTCACGTATCGGTGGCGGTGTGGGAATTTCCCTCAGCAACCTTCGTGAAGCTGGAGCTCCTATCAAAGGATATGAAGGTGCTGCTTCAGGTGTCGTTCCTGTTATGAAGCTTTTCGAAGATAGCTTCTCTTACTCAAACCAATTGGGACAACGTCAAGGTGCTGGTGTTGTCTATCTCAACGTCTTTCACCCAGATATCATCGCCTTCCTTTCAACTAAGAAAGAAAACGCCGATGAAAAAGTTCGTGTTAAGACCCTTTCACTTGGTGTTGTGGTGCCCGATAAATTCTACGAATTAGCACGTAAAAATGAAGAAATGTACCTCTTCAGCCCTTACTCTGTAGAACTTGAATACGGTGTACCATTCAACTACATCGACATCACTGAAAAATACGATGAATTGGTCGCAAATCCAAATATCCGCAAGACAAAAATCAAGGCGCGTGATTTGGAAACTGAAATATCTAAATTGCAACAAGAATCTGGCTACCCTTATGTAGTCAACATTGATACGGCTAACCGTGCAAATCCTGTTGATGGTAAGATTATCATGAGTAACTTGTGTTCTGAGATTCTTCAAGTTCAAGAACCAAGCTTGATCAACGATGCTCAAGAATTCCTTCAAATGGGAACGGACGTTTCATGTAACCTTGGTTCAACCAACGTGGTTAACATGATGGCTTCACCTGACTTTGGTCGTTCTATCCGTGCTATGGTTCGTGCCCTTACTTTCGTTACAGATAGTTCGCACATCGTAGCTGTTCCTACTATCGACCACGGAAATAGCCAAGCTCATACCTTTGGTCTTGGTGCAATGGGACTTCACAGCTACCTTGCCCAACAATTGATTGAATATGGATCGCCTGAGTCTGTTGAATTTACAAGCATCTACTTCATGCTCATGAACTACTGGACTTTAGTTGAGTCAAACAATATTGCGCGTGAACGTGGTATCACCTTCTACAACTTTGAAAAATCAGATTATGCTAATGGAAGCTACTTTGACAAGTATGTGACTGGCGAGTTTGTTCCAACATCAGACCGTGTTAAAGAACTTTTCAAAGATGTCTTTATCCCAAGTGCTGCTGATTGGGCTGAACTTCGCGACAAGGTTCAAGCAGATGGTCTTTACCACCAAAACCGTCTTGCTGTAGCGCCAAATGGTTCTATCAGTTACATCAATGACGTTTCCGCTTCTATCCACCCGATTACGCAACGTATCGAGGAACGTCAAGAAAAGAAAATCGGTAAAATCTACTACCCTGCTGCTGGCTTGTCAACAGAAACCATTCCTTACTACACTTCTGCTTACGACATGGATATGCGTAAGGTGATTGATGTTTACGCAGCTGCAACTGAGCATGTGGACCAAGGGCTTTCACTCACACTCTTCATGCGTAGTGACATTCCAAAAGGTCTTTACGAATGGAAGAAAGAAAACAAACAAACGACACGTGACTTGTCTATCCTTCGTAACTATGCCTTTAACAAGGGTATCAAGTCTATCTACTACGTCCGTACCTTTACAGATGATGGTGGAGAAGTCGGTGCCAACCAATGTGAAAGCTGTGTGATTTAATCATTGCTTGAGGAAACTACATTTTCTCAGATAAGTATTCATTCACCCTGCTAAACTAAACTGGAATAAGCATCTATACTATGAAATAACAAAAAGTCGGGCTTCCGACTTTTTGTGCGATACTCCTCTAGAATTATGATAAAATAGAAGTAATTGTGAGTTCGCAATACTAAACACAGAAAGAGATTTCAAAATGGAAACTTACTACAAAGCCATTAACTGGAATGCCATCGAAGATGTCATCGACAAATCAACTTGGGAAAAACTGACGGAGCAATTCTGGCTTGATACACGTATTCCCTTGTCAAATGACTTGGATGACTGGAGAAAGCTATCAAATGTAGAAAAAGACTTGGTTGGAAAAGTCTTTGGTGGTTTAACCCTTCTCGATACTATGCAATCTGAAACTGGGGTTCAAGCCCTTCGCGCAGACATCCGTACACCCCATGAGGAAGCTGTTTTCAATAACATCCAATTTATGGAATCTGTCCACGCAAAATCTTACTCATCAATCTTTTCTACCTTGAATACTAAGGCTGAGATTGAAGAAATTTTCGAATGGACCAATACCAATCCTTACCTACAAAAGAAGGCTGAGATTGTCAACGAAATCTACCTAAACGGTAGCCCACTTGAAAAGAAAGTTGCCAGCGTCTTCCTTGAAACCTTCCTCTTCTACTCTGGTTTCTTCACTCCCCTCTACTATCTCGGTAACAACAAACTAGCCAACGTTGCGGAAATTATCAAACTGATTATCCGCGATGAGTCTGTTCACGGAACCTACATTGGTTACAAATTCCAACTTGGGTTCAATGAATTACCTGAAGAAGAGCAAGAAAAGCTAAAAGAATGGATGTACGACCTGCTCTATACTCTTTATGAAAACGAAGAAGGTTATACAGAGAGCCTCTATGATGGTGTTGGTTGGACGGAAGAAGTCAAAACCTTCCTTCGCTACAATGCCAACAAGGCACTCATGAACCTGGGACAAGATCCACTCTTCCCAGATTCAGCTGACGATGTCAACCCAATCGTTATGAACGGTATTTCAACAGGAACTTCCAACCACGACTTCTTCTCTCAAGTCGGAAATGGTTACCTCCTTGGTGAAGTTGAAGCTATGCAAGACGATGACTACAACTACGGTTTGGACTAAGGTCATCTATTTTATAAGTGATAAAAACATCATGGTTTGTTTAAAACAACCATGATGTTTTTGTTTTTGTTTTCTTTTGTTTTTTAGATTGATTGATTGAATACTTTATGATAAAATAGTAATAGAAATAGAGGTGATAACGATGTTAAAGCAGGAAAAACTAGATAATATTCTAGAAACGGTAAATACAAAGGGAACTATTACTGTAAAAGAAATCATGACTCGCTTGGATGTGTCAGATATGACTGCTAGACGCTACTTGCAAGAGTTGGCAGACAAGGATCTACTTGTTCGAGTACACGGGGGAGCTGAGAAAATTCGCACAGGTTCTATTTTAAATAATGAACGTTCCAATATTGAAAAACAAAGCTTACAAATCGCAGAAAAACAAGAAATTAGCCGTTTTGCAGGCCATTTAATTGATGAGGGTGAAACTATTTTTATCGGCCCTGGTACGACCTTAGAATCTTTTGCCCGTGAACTTCCAATTGATAATATTCGTGTTGTAACAAACAGTTTACCAGTCTTTCTCATCTTAAACGAACGAAAACTAACAGATTTGATTTTAATCGGTGGAAACTACCGCTCTATCACTGGAGCCTTTGTGGGAACACTAACCTTGCAAAACTTAGCCAATCTTCAATTTTCTAAAGCTTTCGTTAGCTGTAATGGTATTCAGGACAATGCGATTGCGACCTTTAGTGAAGAGGAAGGTGAATCTCAACGCATCGCCCTCAATAATTCCAATAAAAAATACTTACTAGCTGACCATAGTAAGTTCAATAAATTTGATTTCTATACCTTCTACAATATCTCTGATATTGATATCATCGTTTCAGATTCTAAACTGAGCAAAGAAACGTTTGAACAACTTTCAAAACAAACAAAAATTATTCTTTCTAAACCATAAGACTGAGGATTGATAAAATATAAAATGCGTCATATCAAGAAAATAAAAATCTTGATATGACGCATTTTTTGATGAAGATTTTTACAAAGAGTTTCCTAGATTCTTTATGATTGTTGAAACGGCATAAAATCTGAATCAAAGGAGATATTATCCCGTTCTTCAGGACTGATAAAATTTAAAAAGATATTTTTAAATTCTTCCAGCTCATAGTCTGAATGGCAAATCCATTCTTTACCGGTAGAGACATACCATTTCCCAAGATTTTTCAGCTCCTCATTAGTCAAACAAGGTATTTGAGAACATTTTTCGAAATTTATAATATAAACTTTTTCATAAATAGATTGGATAAAATCTTTGAACATCTTTTTGCCTCACTAAAATTCTATATCTAATTAGTAATTCTACTACTCAATCACTTGAGTTTCTGCTACTTTCTTGTACCAGTGAGCTGATTTCTTAGGATAACGTTCTTGTGTTTCAAAGTCTACATAAAAGAGACCGTAGCGTTTTTCATAACCGTTTGACCATGAGAAGACATCCATTAATGACCAAATGAAGTAACCTTTTACATTCGCTCCATCTGCAATAGCATCAGACAAGACTTCCAAGTGTTGTTTCACGTAATCAATACGGCCATCATCGTAAACAGTGTTATCGACGAACTCATCTTTATAACCAAGTCCATTTTCAGTGATGTAAATCTTCTTGTAGTTAGGATAATCTTTCTTCACTCGCATGATTTGATCATACAAACCTTGAGGGTAGATAATCCAATCCCAATCCGTACGTGGTACATAGTCAGGAGCTACACGACGACCAACACCTTTAATTTGGTATTTAGAGCTTCCTTTTTCACCCTTACCATTATGGATGATTTCAGTTTCTCCATCAAAGGCTTCCATCCAGTCACTCATATAGTAGTTGATTCCTAGAAAATCATTCAAGTCTTTTGCAGCTTCTAATGCTGTAAAATCTTCTTCACGAAGATCCAAGCTACCACCATTGGCAGCCAAGATAGCCTCTACCCCTGCCAGGGTCTTTTCAGAGTAGTGACCCAGATAAGTTGCATCCAAGATAAATTTATTATGGATAATGTCCTCCAACTCTGCCGCAATAACATCTGCAGGATTTTCAGGATCTAGAGGATACTTAGTAGGCAGAGCATGAACAACCCCAATTTCACCTTTATAACCTTTCTCTTTGTACAATTTTACTGCACGTGCATGAGACACCATCATATTGTGGTGCGATTGGAAGACTTTGGCAAGATCGTACTGAATACCTGGAGGGAATTTACCAACCAAGTATTGACCATCACCGATTGGTCCAATTTCATTGAATGTTGTCCAATAGTTTACTTCTGGGAATTCTTCAAAACAGAAGGCAGCGTAGTCTACAAAGTGTTCGATATTTTCACGGTTTAAGAAGTCTCCATTTGAGTGGAGAGCTTCTGGTGTGTCAAAGTGATGAAGAGTTACAAAGGGCTCAACGTGACGTTTGTGACACTCTGCAAATAGATTATGATAAAACTCAACACCTTTAGCATTTACTTGACCGTAACCAGTCGGGAAAATACGTGACCAAGCAATAGAAATTCGAATACCATTGACACCATACTCTTCTGCCAACTTAAGGTCAACTGGATATCGATTGTAAAAATCACTGGCTGGTTCTGCAGTGTACCAGTAGTTATCTTCAAGATATTTATCCCAAGCAACTGGTCCTTTTCCATCAGTATGCGTAGCACCTTCTGCTTGATAAGCAGCTGTTGCGCCACCGAAAATAAAGTCTTTTGGAAGTGTTTTTGTCATTTTTTTCACCTATTTCTTGATTTAAATAAAGTAAAAGTGAGAGGAGAGGAGTCAGTGAGCCATCCTTCTCCATCTCACTTCTTGTACCGAGTCACCAAATTGTGACATGAGGAGGTAAAAACGATGTCTTTTTACCGACAAATTAACAAGGCGATTAGGAAATTCACCATAGCGATTTCCGTAACGAGAGGAGACTGTTTTATAGTCCCTATCGTTAATCGAATTGTGACATGAGGAGGTAAAAACGATATCTTTTTACCGACGAATTAATAAGGCGATTAGGAAATTCGCCATAGCGATTTCCGTAACGAGAGGAGACTATTTCAGAGTCCCTATCGTTAATCGAATTGAGCTTGTACAAATGCAAGAGCACCTTTTCCATCACGGGTTAATTTGATGTATTGAGCGCCTTCTGTCTTGGCAAGTTTAATACCTAGTTTATCTGTTTCTGCTTTCATATCTTCAAAGTTTGAAGCAACTTGAGGGGCAAGGATAACAAGATCAAACTCTGGCAACATTTCACGGTGAGCACCATAGCCACCTGCTGCTGCTTTCACAGGAACATTGTACTCTGCAGCTGCCTTGTTCAAAGCATTTGCAAGGAGACCACTTGTACCTCCACCAGCACATAGAACAAGGACATTTGTTTCGTCAGTGATTGTATTTTGAGCTGCATCGACACCCGCTTTCTCAAGAATAGCATCTGCTTTTGCAGTGTTGAAGTTTGCAGCAACTTTGTCTTTCAATTCATCATTAGATTTACCTGAACGCTCTTCTTCAAGAATTTGTTCATCATAGACTTTAAGGAATGGATAGTAAATGACTACGTCAACCACGATTAAAAGAGCAGCAAGAATGAATGATAGAACTTGGAAGTTCGTACCAAGAACTAGACCTAGTGGAGCTGGAGTTGTCCATGGTAGATTAGCAGTAAATGAGTTCATTCCAAGTGTTTCAATAAAGAATTTGAATATCCAAACGTTTGCGATTGGAGCAAAGATAAATGGAATGAAGAAGATTGGGTTTAATACAAGTGGTGCACCAAACAAGATTGGTTCATTTACACCAAAGAATGTTGGAACTACTGAAGCACGACCGATTGCACGGTTACGTTTAGATTTTGTTAACCACATGAACATGAATGGAACAACCAGTGTCGCACCAGTACCACCCATGGTAACGATAAACATTTGTGTACCAGAAGTAAGAATCTTGTCAGCGTGCATACCTTGTTGGAGAAGATTCAAGTTGACTTCGGCATTGGCATAGGTAATTGCTGCGATAGCAGGTTCAACAATAGATGGACCATGGATACCAACAAACCAGAAGAAGGCAAAGGCACCAAAGATAATGGTAATACCTAGATAACCATCAGCAGCAGAGAATAATGGTGCAAAGAATTTACCGATTGATTCTGCTACACTAGCACCCACAAAATGACGTGCTAGTAAATCAAGAGCATAAAGAGAAACCACTGATAGAGTGAATGGAATCACATCTTTAAAGACTTGTGAGATATTTGGTGGAACTTCGTCAGGCATACGAATAGTGACGTTGTTCTTAACACAAACCTTATAGATGGCTACAGTAACAAAGGCAGCAAGGAAGGCTGAAAGCAAACCTTTTGTCCCCAAGAATCCAGTAGCTAGGCCATTTTCGATAGGATCAGCTGCCAACATCAACAAACCAACAATTGCTGCCAACAATGTTGACATATAGTTGATTTGATTGGTTTTCTCCATGCTACGATTTACTGAGTCGGTCAGTGATTTAGCTGTTGTACCAGCTACCAAGAGAGCTAGAATCCCCATTGAATAGCTGTAAGGTTTCATCAGAAAAGCTACAACTTCATCAGACCATTTAAAGCCCCATGAGTTTGGTACAAAGGCAATCAAGATAAAGATACTTGAGAAGAGAATAACAGGCATACCTGCAATGAAACCATCACGAATAGCACGAAGATAGATATTACGAGATAGTTTCTCAAAGAAAGGCTTTCCTTTCTCGATAAATGCAATTAATTTATTCATTATTTAACTCCTCTCTTGTACAGTTCAATTAAATGGTGCATCAAATCTTTTAACAAAATAGTTGTCATCAAGTGATCTTGACCGTGCATCATGGTCACACTATAAGCCAAATCTTCGCCAGATGCTTCCTTAGTCAATAGACTTGTTTGCGCGTGGTGAGCCTCTGCGATACAGCTACCAGCTTCCTCTACAAGAGCATCCGCTTTTGCAAAATCACCAGCTTCAGCAGCCTTCAAGGCTTCCAATAGTTTTGAACGAGCATCGCCAGCATAGGCTACGATTTCAAAACCTAACAATGTTACTTCTTCTCTATTCATGATAGAATTCTCCTTATATAGTTTTAATTAAATTTTTATGACAATAAACGTTGGATATGTAGAACAAGATAAACACGTTCACTTTTATACAAATCAAGACCCGTATGTTGCGTAATCACATCATAGATCTTAGAACCAATCTCAAACGCTCTGGGATAGGATTGTTTGATATGGTCTTCCATATCCAGAAGCGATTGGTTATCATCTCTAGAGCGGTCTAAATAATCCAAGAAATAATTCAAATGGATCATAAAGCGATCATAGAAATGGTTATTCTCTTTGGTTCGTTGAATTGCATAGTCCTTTAGCACTTCTTCAACATTCCTGAGAATTTCTTTCCTCTTATCAATCGACTCAACTACTTGGACTTCATTCTCGCCTTCGGCATTGATGAAATGATAAGCAATCCGAATAATTTCGTCCTCAGGAAAATGATCCGCTAGCTTCTGACGGTAAATTTCAAATGCTTCATTTGCAATTTGAAAAGCGACAGGATACTTAGTGGAAATATCTGGCAGATTACTATCCTTGTACCTTCCTTGTGCTAGAGCTTGGTAAGAACAGTAAATATGATCTGTCAAGGTTACGTAGAGATACTCTTGAATCGGATAATGATATTTCTTTGATAGCTTATCAATGATTTCATAGGTCACTGTGATAAAATCAAGCGGAACATCTTTGAGGAGAGCCATAAAGTTTTCTCTTGACTCTTCGGTCTTCATCCGAAAGATTTTCTCAACCTGCTGTTCAGCAATCAAATCCCCTTTCTTCTTTCCAAATGTAATCCCCTTACCAATCACAATCACTTCTTCTCCTTTATCATTTCTGACAAGCGAGACATTGTGATTCATTGGATTTAGAATTCGATACATGTCAACCTCCTTTTATATCTTAAAGGTATATTAGTACAAAAAATGACCACAAATGAACTAGAAAATCATCTGATTTCTAATTCACCTGTGATCATGCCTAATATTACTTAGTAACACTCACCTTGTATTAACTTGTGATTTAAGTATAGCACAAGTAAGTTATTTTGTAAACCTTTACATACAACTTTTTTAAAAAATTTTTAGATTCATGTTCCTAACCTAGGAGGACTTGCTTACACGCGTTCTTTCCATGAAGTTGCTGTTGTTTGAAGAACTTTGTTGAGTTCGTCAATGTTTTCAAATCCAGTTGTGCGAAGCCATTCACGTGCTGCTTCTTCACCATCTTTGATGTATGCTTCAACTGATCCAGCCCATGTAGCACGGCCACAAAGAACTCCGTTAAAGTTTGCACCTGATTCATGAGCAAATACAAGAGTATCTTGGAAGAGTTTAGCTGATACACCAGCACTCAAGTAGATGTATGGCAAGTTAGTTGCTTCATCTTGGGCTTTGAAAAAGGCTGCTGCTTCTTCACGTGTATAAACTACTTCACCTTCAGCAAAACCTTCAACATATTTAATGTTAACAGGAACTTCTACTTTCAAGACATCAATGTTAAAGCGTGGGTCTGAGAAGACTTTCATAGCACCAATAACTTTGTGTGGTTTTACTTTAGCGTATTCTACAGAACCTGCGTCAGCAATTTTTTCATCGTAAGCAAGAATTTCAAGGAAGAATGGGATATCTTCAGCCACACATTCAGAACCGATACGTTCGATGTAAGCTTGTTTTTCTTGGTTGAGTTCGTCTGAGCTATCTACATCATAGTAAAGCAAGAATTTAACTGCATCTGCACCTTCTTCTTTAATACGTTTTGCAGACCAAACATCCAAGCAGTCTGGCAAGCGTTTTGTGCTTGTTGTGTCATAACCTGTTTTTTCATAAGCAAGGAGAAGACCAGCTTTTTCATCAAGAGCTTTAGTCGCTGGAAGTCCATACTCAGGGTCAAGAAGCATAGATGAAGCGTATTTAGTCAATTCATCTGCTACCAAAACTTTAAGTTCTTCCATTTGAGCCACAGTTGGTTCTTCTGTTTGGTGTTGAGCCATGAGGCGTTTCAAAGCACCACGTTGGTCAAATGCAAGAGCTGAGATGATACCATTTTCATCAGAAAGTTTTTCTAAGCGTGCACGTTTTTGTTCTGTTAAAGCCATTTTATACCTCTTTTACTATTAATTGATCATATAGAGCTTGATAGTTGGCCATGTTGACATGACCAGTCATTTTTTCTTGAGCATTGAGCATACCAAGGACATTTGCCTTGATGAGTAATTCTGCATCCGATTCTTTGTGAAGAAGTCCTGAAGAAATTCCTGCCACAGTAGAATCTCCAGATCCGACAGGGTTGACCACCTGAATTCTAGGAATATCTACCTTGTAGAAAGTGTCCCCATGTTTGGCAAAGGCACCGTTGGCACCAAGTGAAACGATAATCCATTCAATACCTGCAAACAAAGGTTCTTGAAGTACTTCTTTTAATTCATCCAAATCCTCAGAAACTTCTCTTCCTAGAAGCTGAGATAGTTCCTCATTATTTGGTTTGATGACTGTTGGTTTATGTGGTGATTCAAGAACCGCCTGAAGTGCTGCACCAGAGCAGTCCAAGACAACAGGCTTGCCAGCTTGATTAGCAAGTTCAACCAAGCTCGCATAGTAATCAACTGGAAGACCAGCTGGCAGACTGCCTGAGATAGCTACTACTTCAACTGACTCTAGGAGATTTTTGAAATGTTCCAAAAAGTCTTGACCTTCCTGTTCCAATACTTCAGGACCTTTTTCAAGGACTTCTGTTTGGTTGTCTCCGTGGAGAATAGCGATACAGTTCCGAGTTTCTCCCTGAATTGAGAAGAAATCTTTCTTTACTTGATCATCGATATTTTCAACCAAAAACTCACCAAGTTTGCCACCCACTAAACCAGTAGCAAGAACAGAATCCCCAAATTCTGAAAGTACTCGGGTAACATTGAGTCCCTTACCACCAGCCGTTTTGGTTACATCCACCACACGATTGACAGTATCAATCTTTAACTCATCCAAAGGATAGGAAATATCAATGGATGGGTTCATTGTGACTGTTAAAATCATAAGTCACCTCTTAATCGTGGTATTCTCCGCGATCCCATTTTTCAAGGAATTCAGTGAAGAAGTTTGCGTCTGTTTGTTGAGCATTATGACTTTCAACGTGTTCAATTTTCGCAATCAATTTTTTGTTTTCTTCAGATGGTTTGTATTCAGCATGGATGAAAGCTTCGATGATGTCACACATGAGCAATTCACCAGTAATCTTACCACCAAAACCGATAACGTTTGCGTTCAATTGTTCTTTAGCATAAAGGGCTGTTGTCATATCACGAACCAAGGCAGAACGAACACCAGGAACTTTATTTACAGCGTTGTTGATACCAACACCAGTACCACAGATACATACCCCAAGATCAGCTTGACCGCTAGTTACAGCTTCCCCTACTTTTTTACCAAAGATTGGGTAGTGAGTACGTGTATGGTCATATGTACCAAAGTCAATAACTTCATATCCTTTTGATTTCAAAAATTCTGAAACCGCCATTTTTTCATCTGTTACGATGTGGTCACATCCAATTGCAATTCTCATTTTTAACTTACCTTTCTTACTGTAATCTAATTAGCACATTTTGTTCAACATGTCGACACGAATTTGGTGACGTCCACCATCGTATTTACCGTTAACAAATCCTTTAGCGATGTTTTTAGCCAATTCATCACCAACAAGTTGTGCACCCATAGTGATCATACGTGAGTTGTTGTGGCCACGAGTCATATAAGCTGAACGTTCGTCAGAAACTTCTGCAGCAACCATTCCTTTGATTTTTGTTGCAACCATAAATGGACCAGCTCCATAAGCATCAATCACGATACCAAGGTTTTGTTCTTCTTTGTTTACTTCTGCAGCAACAGCAAGAGTCACATCAACAAAGTCTTGACCTTCAGCTGTAACATCCACAACGTGGAAGTTTTCTTTTTCCAAGAAGTCTTTCACAACTTCTTTCAATCTCAAACCTGCAGCATCTGCACCGATAACAATAGACATATTGTATACTCCTTTTTATTTTTCTAGGCTAATAAAACCTTTTATAGTTAGCAGTTTATACTCTTCGAAAATCAAATTCAAACCGCGTCAACGTCGCCTTGCCGTACTCAAGTACAGCCTGCGGCTAGTTTCCTAGTTTGCTCTTTAATTTTCATTGAGTATTACCTACAAAAAGCTTTCTAGCAGTTTATTGACAAATTGGGTTGAATGAGATGACTTACACCTTATTCAAGTTTAGGAAATCAATTTCCTAGCATAATCTCTCCTTCAAAGAGAATATAACAAGTGATTGTTTGTTTGTTACAAACATCATTTGTTGTTTACAAACATAATATACTCCTATTTCTGGAAAAAGTCAACAGTTAATGTTTGTTTTTGTGGTTTTTTATCTAAAAGATTTCGATATCAAAACCAATTTGATCCACTTGACCAGGTTCTAGGAGACGAACATTCTTCTTATCTTCTAGATGATCTCCTTCTTCAAGAGATGTTGACAAGCCTGACCATGGTTCAAAAGCAATGAAAGGACCTTTATTCAAAGTTGACCAGATAATAAGATTTGAGAACTCTGCAAAGTGCACTTTCAATCCCTTATCATGTTTACGAGAACGAAGCGCAATTGTTCTAGATTGCAAGTCATCTAAGGTGACTGCATCCGTGCTGAAAAGATCATAACTAAGATCTATTTCTTTTTGCCCCTCTAGCCATGGACTTCTATCTTGAAAATCCAGCATACCCGTTTGTGGGAAAGGACGTGGAACAGAGCAAGTCTCTTCTTTCTCAAACTCTAAATAGTAATCTTCATAGACTTCATCATCAAGTAGAGGACAATTAAAGCCTGGATGTCCACCAATAAAGTAAGGCATGACCTTGTTGGTTTCTTTATTGAAAATCTTATATTGAGTTCGTACTGTCTTGCCAGTAAGGCTATAAGTGATTTCTAGGCGGAAATGATAAGGGTAGTTCTGATAGCTATTCTCATCGTCTTCAATTGCAAAAGTTACACTATTATCTGTCTGTTCAACTAATTCAAATTCTTTCTTGCGAACCAAACCATGACGAGGAATCTTTCCTTTACTTTCTTGTCCATTATCATCTATATAAAGTGCTATATCCTCTCTCAATGAACCACAAATAGGAAAGAGAACAGGAGCTTGTCCACTCCAATAAGTAGCATCCCCTTGCCACAAATACTCAACTCCCTCAGCATCTTTTATAGAAGAAAGAGCCCCACCAAAACTGTTAAATTGAACTCTTAATTGTTCTGATTTTAATTCAATTACCATTATTTTCTCCGATTTCTTAATAGTTTATAAAAAACTAGGCTGTCACTCCTAATGGTATGACGACCTAGTTTCAACAATTTACATTTTATAGGAGCGCATTATTTTGCTTTCGCTGCGTACTCTTCGTTACGTTTGATCATTTGTTTTCTGTACCAAGCAAAGATACCGATATAGAATACAAGGAAGACTACAGCACCAAGGATTGCTTTGATATCACCAGTTGTAGTGTTACCAATTGTCCAACCAAGAAGTTTTTCGATTGGTCCTTCAAGAGTTGAGTGAGTAATCAATTGAGTTTGGCTCACACCTGCTGGGAAGGCACCTACACCTTTAGCAAGTTCTGTTGCAAATGGTGCAATAAGTGTACCTGAAAGAAGGAAGAGTGGCAACAAGAGTGTTCCGAAGATAATCATACGGAGCAATTTACCACGTGTTACAACCAAGAGAGCTGGAGTAACACCCATTGCGATGATACCTGCAAGTGGCAAGATACCATTTCCGACTTTTGAAAGAAGCACCGCTTCAATCAACATGATTGGTGCAAGTACGTTAGCACAAGCCCAGATTTCAGCACGACCAGCGATGAAAGGCCAGTCAAGACCGATGTTAAATTTACGTCCTTGAAGACGTTTAGTAGCAACGTTTGTAATACCTTGTGAAAGTGGTTCTACGGCAGCGATGAACCATGAACCGATAAGTGAGAAGAGTTCCAAAGATACACCGGCTGTCAAACCAAGAGACAACCATCCTTTGATAACAAGACGCCATTTATCTGCATCTGCAACACCTTCAATTGGATGTGGAGTTCCCATAATACCGATAACAATACCAAGAATGAAACCGATAAAGAATTTAGAACCCCAGAAACCGATTTTCTTGTTCAATTTAGCAGCGTCAAAGTCATATTTATCAAGACCTGGGAAGAATTTTTCAAAAATCTTATCCAAAACCATGATAACTGGGTTCATCATGTAGTTCATGTGAGTTGATGTCATTGGTGATGAACTTGGTGCGTTAAGAAGGTCATCAAATGTAGGTTTCATCAAGTCAGAGTTGATAATTTTCAACACACCAACAAGTACGATGGCTGCTGTAGCAATCAAGAGTGAAACCCCTTGGCTCACACCGTTGTTGTCTGCATACCATTTAATCAAAAGACCTGTGATAGACAAGTGCCAGATATCGAAGATATCGACGTCAAGTGTATCTGTTTTCTTCATAGCAAGCATTACTACGTTGACAATCAACATGATAAGCAAGAAGTAAAGTGTCCAAGCAGATCCCCAAGTGATTGTAGCAAGTGGTGCCCAACCAACGTCAGTGATACTCAATTGGATACCAGTGTTTTCAACGAATTTTGCAAGTGATGCTGAGAAAGCACCATTTAGCATACCAATGATAGCTCCGATACCAGTAAGAGCGATGGCAAGTTTGATACCACCTTCAAGCGCTTTGGAGAATTTCACTCCAAAAAGTAAAGCCAATACTGTCAAAATGATTAACATGATGACAGGTCCACCCATATCTAAGATGGGCTTGAAAACCTTGCCGATTAGGTCAAAGATTGCATCCATAACAGTTCCTCCCTTTTTATGTTATGTGAATGTTAACAAAATAAAATTAGCTTAATCCGTGTTCTTTGATAGCTGCTTCAATATTGTCAAATACTGGAGCACTCATAGCTGGGATACGGAATAAGATTGGTCCAGCTTCGATAACTGGAATACCTGGGTCAAAACCAAGGTCTGTAGCAGCAATTGGTGTGAAGATGTCATAACCTTTGATAAGGTCTTCGTTAACGTCTTTGACCATTACCGCATCACAGTGAACATCGAAACCGCGGTTTGAAAGTTCTTCTTCAAGAGCACTTTTAATTTGGTGGCTTGAGTTAACACCTGCACCGCAGGCAGCAAGAATTTTAATCATATGGATTTCCTCCGATTTAATATTTTTAATAGACAAGATTATGCAGTTTCTTCAGCGATATAAGCATAGAGGGCTTCAGGATCAGAAATTTTTGATAGGTCTTCAAGATGACCATTTCCAGTAAAGAAGTCCATCAACTGAGCAAGAATGTTCGTTTGACTTGAACTTGAGTTATTAATGATAAAGAAGAGCAAGGATACCTCTACTTCCTTATCTGGTGCAATCATATTGTGGAAAGTCACCGGTTTCTCTAATCGAACAACCACAACTTTTTCAGCTAGATTATGAACAATATCTGTGTGAGGAATAGCTACATTCGGCAAATCCTTACCCAAAAATTCCATATCTAAGCCAGTTGGAAATGACTTTTCACGCGTAATCAAGGCTTCACGATAAGTTGGAGTTACGATTTCTCGTTCTTCCAATAAAGTTGCAACCTGATCAAAGAGATGTTCTTGATTATCCGCTTCTAAGCAAAACACAAGGTTTTTGTCAAAGAAATGATCTAATCCCATAAGGTTTTCCCTTCTTTCCATTAACTTTATGCTATAAGTATAACACTATATGAAATCGTTGTCAATATTTTTCTGTTGTTTTTTGTTCATTTTCTGTTTTTTTTATATTTAACAACCATATTTCAAACAGTTATTAAAAATATCAAACTAAAGTGAAATAAAAAACATCCGACTATTTTAGCCAGATGTTGGAATCTTTAATTTTCGCTTTTAAGAATTTCTTCTAATTTATGATAGTCTTGGACACTATCGATTTCATAGATGCTATTGCCTTCTAATTCTTCAACATAGACATCTAGCTCTTTGATGTTATCCTTAACCATATTGTCCCAGTAGAGATCAACAAATTCGCCACTTGCATAAGCCTTGTCGATAAAGCTGACAATCTTTTCTGCAGTTGGAGCATCCCAGAATGATACACCACTAAGAATGCGACCAGCTTTACTATCAACAATAATGTCTTGAACCTTGTAGTCATCTCCATAAACCAAGAACCATTCGTTAGTGCAATCTTCACGATAAACACTAAAATAAGTTGAACGTGTCAAATCATTGCGGAACATATTTTTAAAGAGATAATTGTCGGCATCAATAACATAACTGTTAGCTAATTCTTCTTTTACAAGATAGAGAGAGTAAAAGTTATTGTAGTCAGCGTATTTATCATTGAAAACGAGGCGAACTCCATATTTCTCTTTCAAGTAATCGAATTGTTCTTTAAGATAACCAACGACGATGATGATGTCATTGATTCCTTTTTCTTTAAGAAACTCAATTTGGTATTCAATCAAAGGTTTTTGATTAACCTGAACCAAGGCTTTAGGGGTATTTTCAGTCATAGGACGCAAGCGAGTTCCCAATCCCGCTGCTAAGATGATGGCTTTCACACGAATCTCCTTTATTCTTTAATAATAATATAAACTCCGGCAATGACGACAAGTGACGTAATAATTGTCAGCATATCTAGCGGTGCACCTAAGAAAACAACTGCAAACAAGACTGTCCATACTACATAGCTCACGTTCAAGCCTGTAGCCTTGGCTGGTTGCAAGCGATTGATAGCGATATAATAAGCCAAATAAGAAATCATATCAAAGGCTGCAAAGACAAGCATAAGACCAAGCAATTGTCCATTGGCGACTTCTGCAAATGACTGATGAGAGAAGAGCACAATCACAAGATAGGACAAGAATGAAGTTACTTGACGAATTAAGAGGGCTTCGATTTCACTCAATTCACTTTCCATGGCAAAAGAGCTAAGAACACTCTCACTACCCCATGCAATAGCACAAATCAAAGCACAGAGAATGCCAATGTAGAAGGAATTAACCTGTTCAACCTTATAGGTCTGAGCAATAATCCCTCCAATAATCAAGACAATCCCAAACACAGTATTTTTCGAAATCTTATGCTTCAAAAAGAAGAAAGCCAATAAAACTGAAATTGCAGGGTAAATAGCCGATACAGATGAAGCTAAGGAACTTCCGATATACTTAACTGCATAAAGATTGGCCTGCATACCGATAGGACCTGCTAACAAGGCTCCGATGATTACACTAACATTGCGAATATTTAAGAAAATCGAGAGACGAACTTTTCCTTCTTTTACTAAAAGAAAAGCTAGTAAGATAAAGATACTCAAGAAATCATGAGCGGCGGCCACCACAAAGGGCGACAAATCTGTAAAAATTGAAAAGATATAAGCGCTAATTGTTAGACCTAAACCCCAGAAAACACCTGAGAGTAGACCAAAAGAAACTCCATTTTTATTTTTCATCTGAACCTCCATAATAGGACAAACCTTTAACAGCTCTCTGGTAACGATTCACACCATAGTCACCAAAATCTGCACCTTGCTCTTCTTTATAGACTGTCCATAGACTCCAAATAGTATCTTGTAAAATTTTATAAATAGCAATCTTTTCACGAGAGACAGGTGTTTGCTCACTGTCATAGTGAGATAAGAAAGCTTCTTCCTCTTGAGGAGTGAATTCAGACTCTAAAAAGAGAGCAGCCAAATCCCACATTGGATCGTTCATTGATGAATATTCCCAGTCAATCAGATAAAGTCGTCCTTGAGGTGATTCGATAAAGTTTTCAGGCACCAAATCGATATGACAAGATTTTCTGTCAACACCTAAGTCAGCCAATCTTTTCTCTAAGGAGAAGACTTCTTCTCTAACTGCTTCATAGTTAGCATAAGGGATTTTTTCCTCAATCAAAGATTCGTATTTTTTGATTTCTTCAAAAGGAGCAAATTCTCCTCTTAATTCCTTGTCAGAAGCATGAATAGTTTGTAATATTGGAGCAATTTTATCAAATTTGGTCTTGATTGACCTTGAATCAAGCGTAATCGCAGATTCGATATACTCATTAACTTTGATACCAGCTTCAATATCAAAAAGATAATTTTTTACATCTAAGTCTAAATCCTTTAGTAGTTCAAGATTGTACTTTTCATCTTGACGATTGATAAGCTTTTCTGTCCCTTTACCAAAGAACTTAACAATATATTGCTTATTTGTTGTTTTGACCAAATAGTTTTGATTGGTCATTCCCCCCAGTTGTTCAACACTGACGACTTCCTCTTCTTGACTAAGTAGGGAAGAAATTTTTTCTTTAATGATTTTCTCCACAATTAACCTCCAGCACTTATACTTCCCACTTAAACACAGTTTTAAAGGCTGTGTTTAAATCGGTCGCAAAGACACGGTGAATATCTTTAATTTCTCTTACAGGTTCTTCTAGATAAAGGACATTTTTAAGACGATTGGCAAATTTCTTGACTTCCATCATTTGGATTGCATTTTCAAAATCGATGCGACCAGAACGAGAAGATCCAACTAAGAGCAAGCCTTTTTCTAAGGCATCGCGTGTATTGAGATTGACTTTATACTCGCTAACTCCCATCATGAGAATCGTTCCCTGAGGACGAATATAGCGAATCAAGTCATTAATGGCTGGTCCAGTACCATCACCACCACAACACTCAAAAGCGTGGTCAAAGGCCAAATCTTCAGGAATATTGTCAGTAATATAGCATTCTTTGGCAAATGAGAAAAGTTCCAATTTTTCCCAATGACGACCAATAACCACAATCTCTGCTTCTGGCAAAGTATAGTTGATAATATTGGCAACCACAAATGCTAAACTGCCATCTCCGATAACAGCGATTCGGTCCCGCTTGCTATGAGCAAGGGTCAATAAGCGATTCATAGCATGCATACCGACACTGACAAACTCTGTAATGGCTGCAACCGTGTCTTCAATAGCATCATAAGCCACCACACGGTCTTTAGGGAGAGAAACAAACTCTCTCATAAAGCCATCAAAGCCACTAGACAAGAAATGGGTCCCTGTCATGTAGTTTTCATAGAATTCTTCATCACTCTGCATAGGAGGCTGATTCGGAATCATGACAACTTTTTGACCAACTTCGTAGGTTCCTGTAGGGTCAGAAATAACGGTTCCACACGACTCGTGAATCATTGCCATTGGAAGTTTTTTATTCAAAACCTTGGGATCACGTTTCCCCTGGTAGTAACGCTGATCCGCATGACAGACCGCCATATAATTAGGGCGGATGAGGATATGATTCTCTTGGTCAATAGCCTCTTCCTGATATTTGACATTGATAAACTTAGGCTTAGTTAGTTGATAAATTTGATTAATCATTTTACTAGTCTTTCTCAATCATACTTTTTGCAATCTTCAAATCTGTTACGGTTGTAATCTTCAGATTTGAGTATTCACCCTTGGCCAAGGCCACATCTTTTCCTTTAATCACAAAGATTTTACATGCATCTGTCAAGATTTCCTTCTCTTCAGCAGAGAGAGAACCGTAAAGGTCCATGAAGTCCTTGCAACGGAATGTTTGAGGTGTTTGTCCTTGATAAAGGTGAGCACGATTTGGAATATCTGTAATGAATTGACCATTGGTACTTTCAACGATAGTATCAACCGCTTCTACCACTGTGTCCACTGCGTCATGATTTTGCGCAAGTTTGATATTGTCTTGAATCATGCGAAGTGTAATAAATGGACGAACAGAATCGTGGGTAACAACGATATCCTCTGGAGTAAGCGGACGATAAGCATCAATGGCTTCAATGATTTTCTCAATACTCGTATTACGGTCAGCACCACCCTTTGTAATGATGATACGTTCCTTATGAAGAGGAAGATATTTATCTACAAGATCTTCTGCATGAGAAACCCAGTCCCCATGAACCCCAACTACAATTTTTTCAATACTTGGTTCCAAGACAAATTTTTCAATTGTATGAATCAAAATAGGTCGATCACCTAGCTCTAAAAATTGTTTTGGCAAGTTACTGATTCCCATGCGTGTGCCAGTTCCACCAGCAAGAATTCCTGCATAAATCATCTATTTTCTCCTTTGTCTTACAAAAAAACTTATTCTCTCTATTATACCACAATCTAGTCCTATCATGAAAGAAATACCGGCCCTCCCGTTCTAGAATAGAAGGATTAAGGAGTTCTATTATTCAAAAAAACTAGTCCATTTCTAGTAATGACTAGGAATTCGGTAGTCATTACCAATAAATGGCTGTGAAATTTTATATTTCTTTAGAATAATATAATTTCCTTAAAGAAAGCTTAAATTTAGATTTTCTTAATACAAGAAAAAGCTAGGAAATGATAAATTGTCCGATAGAGACACACTTCCTAACTTCTTATTTTTAGTGGCTCTATAATATTTGTAGTGGGTAAATCCCCTATGGATATTATGGAGCCTATTTTGTTGTAGAAAAAAAGTCCCATATGACCTATAATGAAAAGCAACAAAACAACTCATTAGAAAGAATCATATGGAACAATTACATTTTATCACAAAACTACTCGACATTAAAGACCCCAATATCCAATTTATGGACATCATCAATAAGGATACACTCAGGGAAATCATCGCCAAACTGGACTACGACGCCCCATCTTGCCCTGAGTGTGGAAGTCAAATGAAGAAATATGACTTTCAAAAACCGTCTAAGATCCCTTACCTCGAAACAACTGGTATGCCTACTAGAATTCTCCTTAAAAAACGCCGTTTTAACTGCTATAAGTGCTCGAAAATAGCGGTCTCCGAGACCTCCCTCGTCAAGAAGAATCATCAAATCCCTCGTATCATTAATCAAAAAATTGCTCAAAAGCTGATTGAAAAGACTTCTTTGACCGATATTGCTCATCAGCTGTCCATTTCAACTTCAACTGTTATTCGCAAGCTCAATGACTTTCACTTTAAGCATGATTTTTCTCGCCTTCCACAGATTATGTCCTGGGACGAGTATATCTTTACAAAGGGAAAGATGAGTTTCATTGCGCAAGATTTTGAAAAACTCAATATCACCACTGTTCTTGAAGGTAGAACACAAGCTATTATCCGAAATCACTTTCTTAAATATGATAGGGCAGTCCGATGTCGAGTGAAAATCATTACTATGGATATGTTTAGTCCCTACTATGACTTGGCTAGAAAACTTTTTCCGTGTGCTAAAATCGTTCTAGATCGTTTCCATATTGTACAACATCTAAGCTGTGCTATGAGTCGTGTGCGTGTCCAAATCATGAATCAGTTTGAACGAAAATCTCATGAATACAAGGCTATCAAACGCTACTGGAAACTCATCCAACAGGATAGTCGTAAACTTAGCGATAAACGTTTTTATCGTCCTACTTTTCGTATGCACTTGACCAATAAAGAGATTCTAGACAAGCTTTTGAACTATTCAGAAGACTTGAAACACCACTATCATCTCTACCAGCTCCTGCTTTTTCACTTTCAGGACAAGAAGCCTGACAAATTTTTCGGACTGATTGAGGACAATATAAAGCAGGTTCATCCTCTTTTTCAGACTGTCTTTAAAACCTTTCTAAAGGACAAAGAGAAAATTGTCAATGCCCTTCAACTACCCTATTCAAACGCCAAATTAGAAGCGACCAATAATCTCATCAAACTTATCAAGCGCAATGCCTTTGGTTTTCGGAACTTTGAAAACTTCAAAAAAAGGATTTTTATCGCTCTAAACATCAAAAAAGAAAGGACGAAATTTGTCCTTTCTCGAGCTTAGCTTTTCTTCAACCCACTACAGTTGACAAAGAGCCTTTTTAGTAAAACTCACAAGTCTTACTCTTCCTTATCTTGATTTTCAGTTCCTTTAACTGCTTTTTTAAATTCAGGCAGCATTTTACCGATTGACTCACCTAGTTCAGGCAATCGTTTTGGTCCAAAAATCAAGAGAGCTCCTAAAACGATGATAATCAATCCTGGTGCTCCGATATCACGTAAGATTCCCATTTTTCTCTCCTTTCTGCTTGCGTTTCATAATGTGTTTGCTGATAGCAATACTCAACTCATAAAGTAAAATCAAGGGGGCAGTCATTGCCAAATCACTGACAAAGTCAGCTGGTGTTAAGATGACTGCGAGTACCAATAAAATAAAATAAGCATATCGGCGATAAGCAATCAATAATTCTGGCCCAATGAGTCCAATCGACGTCAAAAAGGCAATGATAACTGGCAATTCAAAAATCAGAGCCAAGGGCAAGGTAGTTTGAAAAACAAAGGACAGATAATTTTGGGCGGTTAACTGCGTTTCAAATAGACCTTCTCCCAACCCTAATAAAACCTGAAGTAAGGCTGGTGTTACAAAGTAAAAACCAAAAGCTAATCCAACCAGAAAACAAAGGAAACTAGCTGGAATATAGGCAAAAATAGCTCTAGCTTCTTCCTTCTTCAAGCCGGGTTTGATGAAAGACCAAATATGATACACTGTGTAAGGCAGGGTGATGGTAAAGGCCATCAGACTAGCCAAACGTATGTAAATCCATAAAATATCATTAGGTCCTAAAACAATCAACTTTTGCTGAAAAGATTGGGTCACATACTGGTAAATCTGATCTGCAAAAAGCAGAGAGACACAGAATACCAAAAAGAAACAAATGACTACAGCCAATAATCTCTTTCTAAATTCTACCAGATGTTCCACGATTGTCAATTCTTTTCTATCCATTTATTTTTCACCCTGTCTGAAAGTGACAATCAAGACAATAACAACAAAGATTAGCTGACTGGCCAAGCTTTCCCAACTTGGATAAATTCCAAGCAGGTCAATTGTTGGAAAGCCTGTCACTAAGTGATTTGGTGCCATATTGGTCAACTGAAGAGCATGGATACTAACTCCCAGCATCTTAAAGGCTAGGGCATAAATCATCCAAGTCAGGATAAAGAAGACCTTATGTGGCAGGAAGAATTGACTAGCCTTGTTCATCACAACGGCAATAATTACCAGAACCAGCAAGGCAAGTGAAATGCCCAAGACAAATTCAAAGCTGGAAATCCTTGGTAAAATCCCAATATAAAAGAGAATGGTTTCTGCTCCCTCACGGAAAACAGCTAGAAAACTGAGAGCAAACATGGAAATAAAGGAGCCTGTCTTAGTCACTGTTTCCATTTGTGACTCCATAAAGGTATTCCATTTTTTGACTGAGGATTTGCTGTGAAGCCAGATTCCAATCAAAATCATCATAGCTACCGCAAAAATCCCCACTGCTCCTTCGATGATTTCACGATTAGAGCCTGATGTCACTGCTGGAAAGGCAATTTGCAGGATGAAAGCAATGACCAGACTGTCCATGATCCCTGTGATAGCACCACCATAAACCCACTTGAGCCCTTTTCGCATCTTGGCTGCTTTCAAGGTCGTTACCAAGGCCATAACGATTAAGAGAGCCTCTACTCCTTCTCTTAGGAGAATGAGCATAGCATCAAAGGCATTGTAACGTGCACTGGTATCAATTTGTGATAAATCTGCAATCAGTTTTTCTAATTTTTCTTGGTAGTCCTTCTCACTTCCCTTGACCATAATCACAGGGCTTTCGCTTTCCACTCGAGTATAGAGGGAAGGATTGGTCGTGCTCACAGAACCTTCAATCGTTGGCCAGATAGTAATAAATTCCTTCATGCTAGCTGATCCTGATGCTTGATCACCAGCTTGGAATTGTTCCAAAGCCTTCTTCAAAAGAGCAATAACATCTTTAAGACTTAAATCAGAAGATGCTTCTGCAACTTCTTTTCCAGTTACAAAATCATCAATAGCCTTTTTTAAGTCCTCAAAGGAAGTCTGAATCGAGTTAAAATCTGTAGGTTCGGTTTCTATGCTACTACGCAGGAAGGAAATAGCTGTTTCAACACGTCCATAATGGACCGTACTATTGTCACGAACCACACTTTCATTGATAGTCCAAGTGGAATTCATTTTCTTAAAAGCTTCTCGGACCTTTTCCAAATCTTTGGAGGCAATAGCCTGTTCCAAGGCTTCAAAACGAGGACTTAGACGGTTCACCAATTTTTCTTTCTCCGCATCTAAGTCAACAGGATTTTGTTCTTTTTCAAAGGCTAATAAGGCTGAAGAAAGTTCGGTGAGTTTGTCTTCAGTAATCTCGCCTGATTGAGCTAGCTTTTCCTTGACAACCTTACCAGCCTCTGAATTGCTATCTTCTACTCTTTCAAAGTCTGATGCCATCTCTGTAACAAGTTTCTGGGCCACAGCCTGATTTCCATTTTTGACAGCTTTAGAAGCATCTGTGATTTTTACAAAGTAAGAACTCAAGCTTTCTTGGGCACCTACTGGGGAAAGAATTAAAAGTGACAAAGCTAAAACCAAGAACCATCTTTTAGCCTTCCAATAATTTCTGACCAATGTAGCCTCCTTTCTCCACACCACCAAAGCAAGCAAATAGTCCACTACCGATGTGAGTGATGTATTCATTCATCTTATCTGTAGCACCTAGATTGGTTTGAACCTTAACAAAGTTATCAGGATCCTTCTGGAAAGAAATGAAGAGCAAGCCCGTATCAAACTGGCCAGTCTTTTCATCAATCCCATCTGAGTAAGAATAAGAACGACGCAAAAGTGGCTTGTCCACTTCCTTAGCCAAACGAACATGCGAATCATCAGGCAGAAGATTCAAATCCACTTCATCAAACTCATTTTTCTTACCAAAGGGGGCACCACTTTCCTTATAACGGCCAAAGGTATTTTCTTGTTCTTCAAGACTAGTGCGATCCCAGGTCTCTAAAAACATCTGAATCCGACGAACTGCCATATAAGAACCATTTTCCATCCAGTCCTTACTATCAGCCCAGATGACGCGGTCAAAATCTTTCTCCTTGGTTGGATTTGCTGTTCCATCCTTAAAACCAAAGAGATTACGCGGAGTCTCCATTCGATCTCCGATAGCTGCAAAACCAGACTGACTCCAACGAAGGGTCACTGCACTTCTCCCCTTACGGATGAGATTGCGAATAGCATGAAAGGCAACTTGCTCATCATCTGCACAAGCCTGAATCACAATATCTCCACCTGTATATTTTTCACGCAATTGCTCTTTAGGAAAAGGCGGTAAATCCCTGAACACTTGAGGACGCTTGTTTTCCAAGTTCATCTTTTTCAAGAAACTTGCAGACACACCAAAAGTCAGCGTCAAACGATGAGGGTTGAGCCCAACTGTCTCACCAGTATCGCTTGGAGGCAAGAGAGTATTCTGGCCATCTTTTTTGACCAGTTCCCCCTCAACCAACTTGGTACTATAATCTGTCCAATCCTTGAATAGCTGGATAATCTTATCTCTATCCGTCGTATGCAAATCCAAGACAACAAAATAGATATTCTTTTGCATGGGCGTACTAATTCCAGCTTGATGCTTGCCATAAAAAGCAATTTTTTTCATTTCCGTACGAGATTTTTTCCTGACTTCCTAGCTTAGGTGCGAAAAAAGCAGAAGCACCAGAGAGGCCTAGCGCTAAACCAGCCCCTCCAATACCTGCTTTTTTTAGAAATTCTCGACGGTCCATTTTCTTCTCAAAAAACTTTTCGTCTTTTTCAGTCATGACTCTTATTCTCCACTAAGAAATTTACCCATTTGTGATAGAGGTTCACCAAGTTTTGTCACGGCCTCTGACAATTCTTTGGTGTCTTCTTTTGTCAAATCAGTATAGAGTTTGTAGTGTTCCTTGTCGGTCATGTGTTTGTCCAACAAATCATTGACAGACTTGAAGTCTGCTTCCAATTCTTTAACTAGGTTAGCGTCTGATTTTTCAAGTAAAGGTTTAAAGAGTTGGAAAATCTTCTCAGCTCCCTCAATATTGGCACGGAAATCATACAAGTCTGTGTGAGAATAAATTTCCTCTTCACCTGTAATCTTACTTGTTGCCACTTCATTAAGCAAGTCGACTGCCCCAGTCAACATAACCTTATAGTCCACATCCACAGTTGCAATCTTGGCTTTCAATTCTTTGATATCATTTACCAACTGATCGCCGTAGCTTTCAGTTCCTTTAGTTGTATTGTCTTCCCAAAGGATACGCTCGATACGGTGGAAACCTGACCAACCTTCTTCTGTCTTGTTTTCGTCCATGTAGTCTGCCAAACGGAAGTCAATCTTGACATCTGACTCACCAAAACTCTCGGCAATCGGTTCTGAACGCTCATAGGACATACGAATCAATGGATAAACCTTCTTAGCTTCTTCTAATTTGCCTTCTTTCAACAGTTTGACAAAACCTTCTGTATCTATCAACAGTTTATCGATTTGCTCTTGCACAAAAGTCTTATAGTCAGCAGTGGCCTTATCAAGCATTTTCTGCTTGTCTTCAGACAAGACTGTCACCTTTGATGAATCACTCGTATTGCTTGGCTTAGCTTGGTTAGTAGCACAAGCTGTCAATAGCAAGGCTGAAGATAAAAGGACAAAACCTAGTTTTTTCATTGTATACTCCTATCGGTTCAGGAAACCTGAATTAATTTTACGTTTCATTATAGCATGTTTTCACTCATTTTTCATTAAATTTTCAGAAAATTTAATGTTTAAACTATTAAAGTTCACTTACAAGATATAGACATTTATGTATAATGTTGATAAAATGTAAGTTAATAAATATCTTATGAAGGAGAAACTTGATTCTTATGAAAAAATTCATATCTCTAACTACTCTCTGCCTTGCAAGTTTGCTTTTAACGGCCTGCAAACCTCAGACTGAAAACACTTCCTCATCAAGTTCTGAAGCGACTGCTTCCAGTACTAGTTCAACTTCTTCTACATCTGAAGTGAAGAAAACAGATTACACCCTATACAATACTGTCCTTAAAGAATATGCCAAAGTATTAGATGGTTCCTCAGCTTCACCTAAAGAGCTCAATTCAAAAGCAAACTTAAAAAATGGTTATCCTAACGAATATTCTGGATTACAGTATAGCTTGTATGATTTAGACCAAGACGGTACGGACGAACTTTTGATTGCTCTAAAAACGTATTCTAACTATTACGATTTATTAGATATTCGAACTCTTAAAAATGGGGAAGTTATTCGACTGACCAATGCAGAAAACAATCTGGACTTTATTGGAGAGCGAGTACATTTTAATCCTTTAGAAAATGGCTATTTCCAATTATCTACCCGTGTATCTACTAATCAAATCCAAGTTAAACTATACAAGTTAAATCAGGATGGAACACGGTTAGAGTTAATTAGCGAATCAGATACAGAAGAGGGACTGGGGACAAAACCACCTTCCCTTGATATAAGATCTTTCTCTTGGAAGTCTGTCACAAGTCTCATAAATGGAGAAACTAGCCTTCCGTCAGAAAGCAAAGGGATGGATATTTCTGCAATTCAAAATGGGGATTTTTCTAGTGTCTCAGGAACTTGGAGGAATCGTTCAGGTATTGAATTTACTTTCGACAAAAATGGTTTAGTAAGTGATAAGTCCAAAATTTCAATTGAACATGCTAAAGAAATTGACCACTATCTTAAGGCAAATTCTGTTTCTAAAGATGGAGGTGCTGGTGCAGCTATTGCCTTTTTACCAGCAGGAATCCCTATAACTATGTCTGTCACCTCTTCTACAGATAATGGCTATACCGACTCATCTGATATCACACAAGACCGCTTATGGTCTGGACAACAACTTATCAATGGCGACACTGATGGATTTTTCTACAAGGTAGAATAGTGTTAGTACACCCTTAAACTAGCTCATAAAACATCTGGTAACATTTCATCAACACATATAGGATAAATATTCTTATGCTCTTAGAATATCTATCCTATCTTTTTATTCCGTCTACATCCCTATCGATACTTGATGAATTCACTCTGAAAAAGATTAGACTTTTAAGTCTAAAATTGATAAAATAAAAAGGAAAATAATTGGAAAAGGAAACTATATATCACCATGATGAACATGCAAAAATTGAACATACTGTTTTTAATTTTTGTAAACATCAAAAAGGTTGGTTTAAAAGGATTTTAAGCCCTTAAGATTTTTTATCCAACACTACTATTCACGCATCCAAGACAAAATCTTGGCAAAAAATACAGTAGCAAAGAGTACACCAAACTACCACTCATTATGGGCGGTAGTTTTCTTTTCGTCTAAAATAGAGATAAAAAGATAGGTGGTAGCCTTATGCGTTACGGTTATGTTCGAGTATCTACAAGAGAACAAAATATTGATAGGCAATTTTCAGCCTTAGTAGAAAACAAATTACCAAAAGAAAATATTTTTATTGATTATGTTTCAGGAAAGGATTTTGACAGAATCGAATATCAAAAATTATTAACTACCTTGAAGGAGAATGATGAATTAGTTATTAAATCAATTGATAGATTGGGAAGAAACTATGATGAAATTTTAGAACAATGGCAATCAATTACTAAGAAAAAGAAAGTAAATATAACTGTTTTAGATTTCCCCTTATTAAACACAAAGAACAGCGATGACAATATCACAGGAAAACTAATATCTGACATCGTTTTGCAAGTTCTATCTTATGTGGCACAGTTTGAAAGAGAACAAATCAAACAAAGACAAATGGAAGGAATACGAGAAGCAAAGAAAAAAGGGAAAAAATTCGGTAGACCAAAATTGCTTGCCCCGGATAATCTCCCTGATGTAATAGCTCAATATACGAAAAAAGAAATAACCTTACGAGAAGGTGCAGACATCTTAGGAGTATCAAAAAGCACCTTTCATAATTGGATAAAAAATTCATAGTTCCTGTCAAAAAACCTAGGATTTTTTGGACAGGAAATACACTTTATTTTAGAACCATTTTCGTTAGAAAAAAGGTTCTAAAATCCAGCATTTTGACCGATTATTATTACACTACCATTCTATCAAGTTTGTCCAAAAAAGTCTAGGTTTTAGGACAGAGACCATTTATTTAATAATTTTTGTTTTAGGAGTTCTTTGATAATGAAAAAATAATTTTATTAACTACTTATCTTCATGCACAATAATTTAATTTTTACAAATACAAATAGTAACTAACGGAGAATTTTATATGAATCGCAAAATAGTTTTAATTTCACTACTTCTTTCAGGATGCATTCTGACTGCATGTACTCATACTAAGTCTCAAAGTAATCAAGAAGAAAAACAAATAGAACAAGTATCTTCAAAAAGCAAAAGTACTGAATTTGCTGAATACTTATCAAAAAATGAAACCATTATCTATGATTTAGAAAATTCTAAATCAACCTCAAAAGAAACTAGAATCCAATTTTTATTAGTTGCAAAAAATGACACAATTACAGCATATGATTTACGTGGAAGTAAAAATAGTAAATATTTAACATTAGGCGACGTTAGTAAATTATCTGACAAGGAAGTTATTGAGAAAGCGAAAGAACTTCATAAGCAAAATATAAAAACTTATTATGACAACCTCGTCAATTATTATAAGGAAGATTTAGAACTTACACAAAAGGAACTAGATGAATATAAAGCAAAACTAGACAAATATCCTGAAGGGGCAGTTGGAATAGCAAATGGTTCAGCTGAGGAACATGAGCAACGAATTGAACGACATAAAAAAACTATACAGGCATTAGAAAATTCCAATGAACTTACAGAATTCTCCAAACCTAGTACTGGTTCATATTCTATAAACTTAAAAACAGATGGCAGCGGAAATCAGACTGCTTATGAATCTTTGAAATATACTGGAACAATATTTGATAAGAAAAATAAGAAAATTGATTTTTCAAATCCACTAAAAAATTACTTCCCTACAACTGAAGACAATGGTTTTGGTGTTTCTCTATTTTATGCTACGGATATCTACGATTCGACTTTCAATATTGGAGTAAACAAAGACCATGAAAATACAATTGCAATTCGAACCAATAAAAATACACTATACACGCTTGATAATCCTAAAACAAACTTAAAGAATATTACCGTTGATAAAAAATAATAAATTAGATATACTGCTCGTCTTTAAAAAATGCCCTAAACAAATAAAAAGACAAGTAATAATATTTTAAAACAAGCATTAGGAGGGTGAATTTAGTATGGGGATAATTAAAAAATATAGTCCTGAAATTTCATTATTTTTATCAGTTTGTATTGCATTATTCATACCTTTTATATCTTCTAAAACATCTTTACCTCTTGGTATCATTAACAATGATATTCCTTCGAACATGGTGCAACAAATCATAGTTATGATTAAAGCAGAATACGTTTTTGCATATTTTGCATTTATCATCTCTATATTAGTTTTAAGATTCTTTCCACTAAAATTAGATATTAGACCATTTATTTTAGCCGGATTAATCTTTGTAGTCAGACAATTTTTGACAGGAATGCAAAATGAAACAAGTATTGGATTACATATAGAAAGTAAGGCTGGTCCAGCTTATTACTTATTAGTTTTAGGAATTTTGAGCTATGTGATAACTAGCATTAAAAATTCCAAAAATAAACTCTTTTATATATTACCCATTGTTCTACTCATTGAACCGACTTTTGATTTAATTACTTCATCAATTAGCCTAGGAATTTACTCATTAGCTGAATTATTAAAACTAATAATCCCCCCTCTTATTATTATTATTTATATTATATCTGCGGGGTCGAGAGCTGAGGAAATAGAGGCAGATTTAATAACCAAAGAACATGGAAAAGAGAAGCACTATAAAAGAATAAAATAAACATATGTGAATGTATAAACAACGCTCTATATCAGATTTTCAATTTCTCAACCACAATTATATTGTTATATTTTTTCCCAACTATTATAACTCTTGAAAAATATGGAGAAAAATATGAATTTTACAAATTATTTATATCGTATGATAGGCTTACGTCTAAAAAACAAAATCAAAGTTTCATATACCACACAAGCTCAATTCACACGGAAAGTCAAAGACAAATATCAAACTGAAGGTTCAGATCTTCCAATAAACGAACCAACATTATCAAACATTTTAAAAGGTAAACCTGTAAACAGTAAATTTCTTATGTCTCAAGAAAAAATTGATATTTTTGCAAAAATGTTCAATGTAACACATGAGGAAGTTATATTTGAATCAGAAAATGAAATTTTAAATTTTTTAAAATTTTCCCTTTTATTGATTTTATTCAATAACTCTGATTCCAATCCCTTTATATATACTTCTACTGATGATATTTTCTTTGGAAATGCGACCTATAAAAATATTTTTAAAGATTCGTTCATAAAGGAAGAAATTCTTATAAATGTTTCAAACAAGCTACTTATCAATATCATTTCATCATCAAAAACAGATACAGATTTGGATACTTATATAGGTGCTTTTAACTATCATTGTGATGATTATATGGAATTCTTTATTGATTTCAAAAGGCTAATCTTCAATCATACACTACATACAAATTTTTTATTTGAATATATTTTGAATAGTGAAGAGAATTATCAAGTATTTATTAGTTCCTTCAATAATTTTATAGATATAAATTCAGATAAACTTCTTGAATTCTATAAAGAAAAAATCAAAAAAGAGATTCTTAAAGAGTCAAAAGGTAACAATGATAGTATATTCGCTAGACTAAATAATAATTTTTTTATTGAAGTATTTTCATCTGAACAATTTTTAAATTTATTAGATAGAAGCTTAAATATTGATAATTTCATATTATTTATAAGTAAAGCTAAACAAACCGTAAATGAATTTGATACATCTTCATCTATCTGTATGTACTATGATAAGGACAAATTAGACAAAGATGTAGAATACCTAAAGAAATTTTATAATGATAACCAAAATAAAAAAATTAAAAGTCTAACCGAATTAAATCTAAATATACTAGATTTCATAGATTTAACAAATTTTTTGGAAAATCAGCTTATTTAGAAAGATAATCACACACATTAACATATAAGTATCAATTCGTGGCAGTCGCATAAGCGACTGCTTTTATGTTCCTCTCATTATAGTTTTGAAACGATAATTATAGTTTCAAGACTAGTAATGAATTCTATCCTATTGTGATTTAAAATAAGACTATAAGCGCTTATTAAAAAATAAAGAAAGGAATCAGCAAATCCTAGGTATGCTGATTATAAAAAAATAATTATGTTTAAAATGAAAGCTAAAACTGGCTATTCTAACCAACTATTTCAAGAAATTTTCGATAACGAAAAAACTGCAATTGTATTATCCCCTGAAGCGAATATTCGCATGAAATACGTTGATAATAGCCCAACAAACGAAATTGACTCATATCGTTATTGGTTCGTTATTAAAGGACAACAGCCTTTTGAGGTTAAATTCTCATCCCAACAAACTATCGAACAATTTGACGAGATTGAATTTCAAGGTGCAGAGGCCTGCAATGTCAGAGGTAACATCTATTTCCGAGCGAACTCTGTAACCGTATTAAACAAAGGAGGTAAGTAATCAATGGTATTTCCATTTATGCAATCAGAAAATAAACGGGAGTTTGTAGTAAACGCCGACTATCTTGTCCAGTCTGTGGAGCTAGGGTTGAGGAACAGCTCTATCTCTTCAACTACAAATTCCTTCCAATTCATATATGGTGACAATTATCTAGACTTTGTCCCAAGGTTTCCTTGTGCGTACATTTTGGATAACAATCTATACCAACAGATTTTTCAAATTTTATCTACAAGTGCCTACCCTATGTTGACATTTCTTAAACAGCCATCGGCCTATATTGTCAAACGTGATGGTGATGGTGTAAGCATTAACACTAGTCGTGCTTTTAGGTTTCCATTCTTTAGGGGAATACCTGAAAGATTGACGTATCAAAAGCTATCTGATGTCAGCGTTCAAAACGAAAGTTTTGAACTCATGAAAAATTATCGAATTGATTTCAATCGCATCGTTCATTGCTTGATTGCTGGTTCTTCTGGTTCTGGAAAGAGCTACGCTTTGACCTATCTAATCTCTGTTATTAATCAATTTGCTCATGTAACAGTCGTGGACCCCAAGTGCGATTCTATCTCTCGCTACTGCTTAAAACAGAACATACCTGTTCTTTATCAAGAGAAAGACTTCTCATCTGATGAATTTGTTTCCAAGGTAAACAGCTTGCTAAAAGTGGAACTAGATACTATCTATCAAAGACAATCGGAGCTTCTTGAAAATCCTTCTAAAAAATTTCAACATCGTTGTCTGGTGATTGATGAATTGCTTGCTTTAACCTCTTTGACTTCTAAAAATGTTAAAGATACCTTTTTTGCACTATTATCCAATATTGCACTACTTGGACGAGCAACATCTGTTCACCTAATCCTAGTGAGCCAGCGGATGGACACAAACGCTTTACCGATTGCCGTTAGAGAGCAGTGTAATTTCTTGATACAGCTTGGTTTAATCAACAGAAAAACGACAACGTTTTTATTCCCAGACTTAGATTCAGAGACAGGAATTGTCATTCCTAACGGAAAAGGAACTGGTATTGTTCAAGTCATTGATGGTATAACACCACCTAATGTCATGCCGTTGCTCATACCAACTTTTAAAGGAGAAAATTTATGAAAAATTTTTATAAAAAAATAATAAGACAAACCACTGTAATTACCGATAAACTCTACTACTTACTGCCTTTAGAATTATTTTTAGGCTTTCTATGGGGGTTATTTCTAGCAGGTATATGGTTTATTAACCAAGTTAGTACTATTATCTCTTGGAACGCTTGGGGACAAATTCGGAATAATTTTCAAATAGGGCAATCTTTGCTATTTCAAACAATCACTATCGTCACGATTATCTATCTTTTAGCTCATACCATTCTTTGCATCGTGTGGATAAAAGAAGATAAGTTTTTCAACTTTTTCCGAACAGTAAATCGATTAAGGATAGTACGAAAACAAATGCTAAAGAGAGGCAGTGAAATCGATAGTGAGGTTGTAAAAGAGTACAAAACTATTGTTCAATCTATCAGATGTACTATAACTCATGAATATATTCTAGTTATTATACCATGGGCAGAAAACTCAGATATTGATACAATTTTACAAAAAAAATTACCTTTTTTGTACGACTATCTTACAAGAGTCTATCGTGAAATATATACATTCTCTCCCAAAGATAGTACTTCACTTAATCATATAATACAAGGGACGAGAAAGCATAATTGATTTGTATACCAGCGGAGCTTGCCGTAAGGCAAGAGCTCCGAGCTGGTTTTATGTTCCAATTTGGTCAGGACAGAACTATACTACTTCTGGGCTTGTTATTGAAGTAGTATAATGTTGTTCCAAAAATAAAGGAGTTTTAAATGGTAAAAGCACGCAATGTTATGTTTGTTCAACAAATAGACTATTTCAAAACATCAAATATTCAATCTATAATTAAAGAACTAACAGATGTTCTAAAACCAATTCGCTTCGCAGGAATTTTACATGATAAAGACATAGGAAGTGACGGAACTGCTGTAGCTCCTCATATCCATCTTATCCTTCAATTTGAAAGCGCTAGAAGTCTAAATAATCTAGCTAAACTAACTAGTCAACCAATACAATGTTTTGAACAGTGGCGTGGTTCTATAAATAATGCTTACTCTTATTTAGTTCATCATACTTCGTCAGACCAAGATAAGTATCAATATTCTCCCAAAGAAGTTATTGCGAATTTTGACTATTTACTCCTATTAGACACTATCGAAAGAAATGTAACCAAACGATATGAAATAAATGACACTATGATTATAGATAATCTACTGGATCTACTTTATACTGGTAATATTACAAAATCAGAAATTGAACAACGACTTACTGGTTCACAATATGCCAAAGCAAGGCAAAAAATAGAAACCGTCTATTTAAAACGACTAGAAACACAAGCCGAACTATGGCGACAAGAAATGATTGACAAGAATGAAATTGTTACGATTATTTGGCTTTTTGGAAAAGCGGGAACAGGGAAGACTCGTCTAGCACGTCAATACGCAGAACAGTATGACCTTAACTATTTTATTACGGGCTCAATCCGTGACCCTTTTCAACAATACAATTTAGAACACGTGATTATCTTAGACGAATTACGCCCCCATCAATTTGACTACTCAGACTTACTCAAAATGTTTGACCCTTACAATGTTAAAGCGATGGCAAGTAGTCGTTATTTTGACAAACCTCTTTTAGCTAACGTATACATCATTACAAGCCCATACTCCCCATATAATTTTTTCTTAGAATTAACAAAGAAGAAACAAACAAGCCACATTGATTCTTGGGGACAATTAATGAGAAGACTAACACTAGTCATAGAAATCTCAAAAGAATATCTACAGTTCTATAAGTATTCTCCATTAGACCAGATGTTTTATATAGACCATGGCAATAAATTACCAAACCCCTTTAAAAATCAGACTGATAGAGAAGAAACTATTCAAGACAAATCGTACCAGTTATTTTTAGAATTGAATAAGAAAAAGGAAAGGAATGAATAAATGCAAGAAATTCAAACAGTTACCTACATAGATATCGCAAATCAAGGATATCCAGAAGGCACAGCTAGACGTGTTATACGAGAGGGTAAAAAATTACTTGTCGAAAGAGGTTTTCAACTTTATAAAAACAAAAGGATTGGAAGAATACCAAAAACTATTGCCGAAGAAATTCTTGGATTCAAAATCATCTCAAAAAATGATATAATAGATACTGTACTCTTCGCTACTGACATAGAAAGAGGAAAATAATATGTCAGTTATTAAAGGATACAAGGGAAAATGGAAAGTAGATATTACCGATGGCATAGACCCATTGACTGGTGAAATCAAACGGCATAGAAAGTCAGGATTTACCACTCGTAAAGAAGCTGTTCAATATGAAGCAGATTATCGATTAAACAAACTTCACCAAGTTCATATTAAAGATAAAATATCTGTTTCTCACCTTTACTCTTTAGTTCAACAAGAAGATGAACTCCGTGGGAATAAACGTGGTACCATTGATACACAGATATCCTATTATAACCAATATGTCTCTAAGTTTTTTGAGCATGCAGATATGTCTGCCATTACTATCCATGAAGTAAAAAAATTTAGAGATTGGTTGGTCAAACAACCAAGTGTCAAAGGAGGAACACTATCAAGCACGACCGTTAATCAGCTAATGATTTTTCTACATAAAATGTTTGATGTTGCTGTCGCTAATCGTCTTAGACAAGATAATCCATGCAATGGACTAAGAAAACTGCCTGATAAACACAAGGAGATGTCTTATTTCACTCCTGAAGAATTCAAGCTATTTGATTCTCTGTTCACAGAAGATGAATATATGTTTCAGCTATTTTATCGAGTGCTGATGTTTACAGGCGTTCGTGTTGGCGAAGCATTGGCCTTAACTTGGAAACAGATTAATTTATCAGAGGGTTATATCGATATTAAGTATTCTGCTTACTTTCGTAATAACAAGGTCCATATCGGAACGGTAAAAACTACTCAATCCAATCGTCGAATTTATATTCATAAAGCATTCGTTCAAGAACTAACGGAATGGAAAGAAAAACAAGCTCAACTATTAGTAGAGTTTACGGACAATACAGAAGACTTACAAATCTTTCAAGACAGTCCTTTACAACTAACTGCTCCAATGGTTTCTAATCAAAAGATTAAATTGAAAAAAAGAATGCCTGCATCATTAAAAATGATTCGTAATCACGATTTCCGACACTCACATGCAGCATTTCTAATTTCAAAAGGACTCAGAAATGGTGAAGGAAAAGATTATATATTTTTTACACTTATGAAACGACTTGGACACAGTAGTATTAATACAACAATCAACATCTACTCTCACCTATTCCCAACTCAACAAAAAGAAGTCGCCAATGCTTTTGACAACTTTTAGGGCAAAAAATGGCAAAAAAATTTATTAAAAAGGCTCAAAGCCTTGAAATGAAAGGAATCTTAAAAATCTTATGATGAACATGCAAAACATGATGCGTCAAGCACAAAAACTTCAAAAACAAATGGAACAAAACCAAGCTGAACTTGCTGCTATGCAATTTGTTGGCAAATCTGCTCAAGACCTTGTTCAAGCGACCTTAACTGGAGATAAGAAAGTTGTCAGCATTGACTTCAATCCAGCTGTCGTTGACCCTGAAGACCTTGAAACTCTTTCAGATATGACTGTTCAAGCCATCAACTCTGCTCTTGAACAAATCGATGAAACTACCAAGAAAAAATTGAGTGCTTTCGCTGGAAAATTGCCATTCTAAGCATAAGAAAAAACGGCTCTATAATATTTGTAGTGGGTAAATCCCCTATGGATATTATGGAGCCTATTTTGTTGTAGAAAAAAAGTCCCATATCATCTATAATGAAAAGCGACCAAACTATCATTAGAAAGAATCATATGGAACAATTACATTTTATCACAAAACTACTCGACATTAAAGACCCCAATATCCAAATTATAGATATCATCAATAGGGATACACTCAGGGAAATCATTGCTAAATTGGACTACGATGCCCCATCTTGTCCTGATTGTGGAAGTCAAATGAAGAAATATGACTTTCAAAAACCGTCTAAGATCCCTTACCTTGAAACAACTGGTATGCCTACTAGAATTCTCCTTAAAAAACGCCGTTTTAAGTGCTATCAGTGCTCTAAAATGACGGTCACTGAGACTCCTCTAGTAAAGAAAAATCACCAAATCCCTCGTATCATTAATCAAAAAATTGTTCAAAAGCTGATTGAAAAGACTTCTTTGACCGATATTGCTCATCAGCTGTCCATTTCAACTTCAACTGTTATTCGCAAGCTCAATGACTTTCACTTTAAACATGATTTTTCTCGCCTTCCACAGATTATGTCCTGGGACGAGTATATCTTTACAAAGGGAAAGATGAGTTTCATTGCGCAAGATTTTGAAAAGCTCAATATCACCGCTGTTCTTGAAGGTAGAACACAAGCTATTATCCGAAATCACTTTCTTAAATATGATAGGGCAGTCCGATGTCGAGTGAAAATCATTACTATGGATATGTTTAGTCCCTACTATGACTTGGCTAGAAAACTTTTTCCGTGTGCTAAAATCGTTCTAGATCGTTTCCATATTGTACAACATCTAAGCCGTGCTATGAGTCGTGTGCGCGTCCAAATCATAAATCAGTTTCATCGAAAGTCTCATGAATACAAGGCTATCAAACGCTACTGGAAACTCATCCAACAGGATAGTCGTAAACTTAGCGATAAACGTTTTTATCGTCCTACTTTTCGCATGCACTTGACGAATAAAGAGATTTTAGACAAGCTTTTGGGCTATTCAGAGGACTTGAAACACCACTACCATCTCTATCAACTCTTGCTGTTTCACTTTCAGAATAAGGAGCCGGAGAAATTCTTCGGACTCATTGAGGACAACCTTAAGCTGGTTCATACTCTTTTTCATACTGTCTTTAAAACCTTCCTCAAAGATAAAGAGAAAATTGTCAATGCCCTTCAACTACCCTATTCAAACGCCAAATTAGAAGCGACCAATAATCTCATCAAACTTATCAAGCGCAATGCCTTTGGATTTCGAAACTTTGAAAACTTCAAAAAACGGATTTTTATTGCTCTGAACATCAAAAAAGAAAGGACGAAATTTGTCCTTTCTCGAGCTTAGCTTTTCTTCAACCCACTACAGTTGACAAAGAGCCGAAAAAACGCTCCATAATATCTGTAGATAAGTCCCCCTACAGATATTATGGAGCCTATTTTATTGGCTTGGAAAAAGTCTGAAAACATCAATACAATGCGTTTATTTAATATGAAAAGATCTACTGGATTATTTTCAAAATCAACTTCCAGCAGCCTTTTCACTTTTTATTAATAAGTTCCTTCTTCACCTTGACTAGTCAAGATAACAGGTCCATCTTTCGTAATCACAAATTGGTGTTCATATTGGCATGACAGTCCACCGTCAATGGTTTTATGCGCCCAACCGGTCTTCATATCTGTATCAATTTCCCAATCACCTGTATTGATCATTGGTTCAATAGTCAAGACCATTCCTTCACGAAGACGGAGTCCTCGACCTGCAATACCATAGTTAGGAACCATTGGTTCTTCGTGCATGGTTGGGCCAACACCATGACCAACCAAATCACGCACTACACCGTAACCACGACTTTCAGCGTATTCTTGAATCGCTGCTCCAATATCACCGATACGGTTTCCAACAACAGCTTGCTCAATCCCCTTGTACATAGCTTCTTTAGTTACATCCATCAAGTTTTTCACTTCTTCGGACGGTGTACCAACAGCATAAGCCCAACATGAGTCTGCAAGACCACCAGAATAGCTCTGAGTGTATTTTTTCATTTGTTCAACATTGTTGAAGTTTAATTTTGAGACATTCAGGTCGGATTTAGCAATTGGGCCTCCCAAAACCATATCAACTTTGAGCAAATCACCATCTTTCAAGATATAGTGACGAGGGAAAGCATGAGCCACTTCATCATTAAGAGAGCAACAGGTAGCATAAGGATAGTCCATCATTGCACCGTCAACTCCAATCTGAAGCGGAAGGAAATTTTCTTCCTTACAACGACGGCGAACATACTCTTCAACTTCCCACATATCTACGCCAGGCTTAATCAAATCACGCAAGCCGATATGAATACTTGCTAGAAAATCACCTGCCTTATCCATAGCTTCGATTTCACGAGCTGATTTTAATGTTATCATTTTTTCTCCTAGTTTCTAATTAATTTTAACGGTTACATTTGCTTTTGAAACAATCTGATGACCATGATAAATATCGTAATCAATAATAGCTGACCGTCTAGTATGGTGGATAATGCGTGCTTGAATGCGCAGTGTATCATCTATCTGAACAGCCTGCAAAAAGTAGATTAGCATCTGCTCGATGATGAGATTGCGCCCACTATTCACAACTAAATCTTGGGTCATATGAGTCAGTATCTCTGCCAATACACCATTAGCCAAAACACCGTTCTTCTCTAGCATAAAGGGTTCCACTGTAATAACTACTTCATCATGGTGATAAGAAAGTTTTTGACCAATCTGTTCAGAAAAAGTAGGTAGAGCAGAAACTTGGGAACGACTCATCTTCTCCATGACATCTCGTCTGGTTACAACCCCAAGCAAGGTTTGATTATTTCGAACAACCGGTACCATTTCAAAGTCTTCAGCAATCATCCGTTGACTGACATTGGCAATATTTGTCGATAATCCAACCAAAAATAGACTACGAGACATGACCTTGTCAATTGTGGTGCTTGGTGACTTATCACCAGCGTCTCTCATGGTAACAACCCCAACAACAACCTGATGTTGATTGATAACTGGGAAACGGCTGCTACGATTCTTACGCACCAAGTCCAAATAATCTTTAACAGTGTCAGTCTCTCTCAGAAAACCATACTCATGACTCGGACGATAAAGTTTCTCAACTGTCAGAATATCAGTCTTGATTTGTACATTTGAAAGGGCTTTATTGATCATGGTCGCGACAGTGAAAGTGTCATGTTTGCTTCTTAAAACAGGAATTCCTTTTTGATTGGCCAGTTTAAGCACATCATCATGAACCTGAAATCCACCTGTAACCAGAACTGCATTTTCATTTTCCAGCGCTAATAATTGAATACGAGTCCGGTCACCAACAATCAAGAGTCCCCCATCATGAAGGTAAGATAAAATATTTTGCTCAGTCATGGCACCGATTGAAAACTTACTAAATTCTCTCTCTAAACCGTCTTGTCCAGCCAGAACCTCAGAAGAAGTCACTTCAGCAATTTCAGCAAAAGTTAATCTCTCTATAGCAACTTTCTGAGATTTAACACGGATAGTACCACTTCTTGGGCGAGTCTCTACAATTCCACGGTTTTCAGCTTCTTTAATGGCCCGATAGGCCGTTCCATCACTGACTCCTAGATGGTTGGAAATGCTTCGAACACTGACTCTTTTACCAACAGGTAATTCTTCCAAATAACTTAGAATTTCTTGGTGTTTACTCATTAATTTCTCCCTTTACAAAGCGAAACTCAAGATAATCTCGCATTTTTCTTGTATAGCGATCACTTCCTTTAAACTGACGGAACAAACGAAATCCAGACTTAAGAGCAACCCGTTGACTAGCTTCATTTTCAAGGTGGGTAATGATGGATAGTTGTTTTAAACCAAATTCCTCAAAAGAAAGCTGACAAAGTTTTTTAACAACTTCTGTCATGAACCCTTGCGACCAAGCGTCTTTTCTCAAAAAATAACCAATTTCTGCTTCTTTTTTTATTTCATCTAGCTTTTCAAACTTAATAGAACCAATCATTTGTTGATTTTTCTGGTCACAAATAGCCCACACTCCCAAAGGGGACTTCATAAAGTAATTGGCCAGTGCATATTGACTTTCTTCCAGACTTGCCTGAGTTGGGAAAATAAATTGAAGATTTTCAGGATTTGAGGCTATCTCATGGAAGTCCTGACTATCACTAAAAAAGAAAGGACGCAAATACAAGCGATCCGTTTCAAAAAAAGAAAACATTGCTAATTTGGTCCAAATATTCATAAACACCTCTACGGTTTAATCCTCAACAAGTGTAATATCCGCTCCTAGATTACTTAATTTTTCAATAATATCAGAATAACCACGTAAGATGAACTCAATATTTGTAATTTCAGTTTTACCTTCAGCCATCAGTCCAGCTATGACAAGTGCAGCCCCAGCTCTAAGATCAGTTGCTTTTACATTTGCACCACGTAAACTACGTCCACCAGTATATAAGATATGGTCGTTTGTAGTCGTAATATCTGCGTCCATCTTTGCAAGTTCAAAAACATGGTTTACTCGTTTTTCATAAATGGTATCAATAATGGTACCACGTCCCTCTGCTGTTAACAAGAGAGGAGTAATTGGTTGTTGCAAGTCAGTAGCAAAACCAGGATAAGGAGCTGTCTTAATATTGATTGCTTTCAAATTAGACTGTTCTTCGACAAAAATACTGTCCTCTGATACAGTCATTCGAACTCCCATTTCTTCCAACTTAGCGATGAAACCTTCTAAGTGTTCGTATAATACATTGTTGATACGAATTCCCTTACCGACTGCAGCAGCTAAGGAAATATATGTTCCTGCTTCAATACGGTCTGGAATCACCTGATGACGCGTTCCATGTAAACTGTCAACACCATCAATAATGATAATATTGGTTCCAGCACCACGGATATGAGCACCCATATTATTTAAGAGAGTGGCAACATCAATAATCTCAGGTTCTCGGGCTGCATTTTCAATAATAGTACGGCCATTTGCTTTAACCGCAGCAATCATTGTATTAATCGTCGCACCGACACTAACCGTATCCATGTAAATACTTGCACCATGAAGTCCTGTATCTTTAGCAGATAACTTCATGTTATCACCCTCGTAGCTAACAGTGGCTCCCATAGCTTCAAAAGCCTTTAGGTGTAAGTCAATGGGACGTGGTCCCAAATCACATCCACCAGGCAAACCAACTGTAGCTTCCCCAAAGCGACCTAAAAGACTTCCATAAAAATAATAAGATGCACGAAGACTGTTGATTTTCCCATAAGGCATTGGAATATTTTGAACACCTCGTGGATCAATCTCTAACACATCGTCATAACGCTTAACGGTAGCACCCATTAACTCCATAATTTCGACAAGACTAGCAACATCGGAAATATCTGGAACACAATCCAAAGTCACCACATCATCAGCCAAAATAATAGCTGGAATTAAGGCCACAACGCTATTTTTAGCACCGCTAATAGTGATTTCACCTTGCAAGGGCAATCCACCATTGATAACAATTTTTCTCATTCTAAATTTTTTATACTCTTTCAAAATTTCTAAAAAGGTCCTACATTAAAGTATATCATAAATTCACCCTTTTTTCCATCATTTTCAATTATATTAGCAGAATCGTATTTATTGGTAAATGAGCTGTCTTGAAATGTTTTGCCCCTTTTTACCTCTTGCAATAAAAAAAGGCTCTATAATATTTGTAGTGGGTAAATCCCCTATGGATATTATGGAGCCTTTTTTGTTGTAGAAAAAAAAGTCCCATATCATCTATAATGAAAAGCGACCAAACTATCATTAGAAAGAATCATATGGAACAATTACATTTTATCACAAAACTACTCGACATTAAAGACCCCAATATCCAAATTATAGATATCATCAATAGGGATACACTCAGGGAAATCATTGCTAAATTGGACTACGATGCCCCATCTTGTCCTGATTGTGGAAGTCAAATGAAGAAATATGACTTTCAAAAACCGTCTAAGATCCCTTACCTCGAAACAACTGGTATGCCTACTAGAATTCTCCTTAAAAAACGCCGTTTTAAGTGCTATCAGTGCTCTAAAATGACGGTCACTGAGACTCCTCTAGTAAAGAAAAATCATCAAATCCCTCGTATCATTAATCAAAAAATTGCTCAAAAGCTGATTGAAAAGACTTCTTTGACCGATATTGCTCATCAGCTTGGCATTTCAACTTCAACTGTTATTCGCAAGCTCAATGACTTTCACTTTAAGCATGATTTTTCTCGCCTTCCACAGATTATGTCCTGGGACGAGTATACCTTTACAAAGGGAAAGATGAGTTTCATTGCGCAAGATTTTGATAATCTTAATATCATCACTGTTCTTGAGGGACGAACACAAGCTGTCATCCGAAATCACTTTCTTCTATACGATAGAGCCGTTCGTTGTCAGGTGAAAATCATTACTATGGATATGTTTAGTCCCTACTATGACTTAGTTAGAAAACTTTTTCCGTGTGCTAAAATCGTTCTAAATCGCTTTCACATTATTCAACACTTAAGCCGTGCTATGAGTCGTGTGCGTGTCCAAATCATAAATCAGTTTCATCGAAAGTCTCATGAATACAAGGCTATCAAGCGCTACTGGAAACTCATCCAACAGGATAGTCGTAAACTTAGCGATAAACGTTTTTATCGCCCTACTTTTCGTATGCATCTAACCAACAAAGAGATTCTAGACAAGCTTTTGAGCTATTCAGAAGACTTGAGACACCACTATAATCTCTATCAGCTCTTGCTTTTTCACTTTCAGAACAAGGAGCCAGACAAATTTTTCGGACTCATTGAGGACAATCTTAAACAGGTTCATCCTCTTTTTCAGACTGTCTTTAAAACATTCCTCAAGGATAAAGAAAAGATTGTCAACGCTCTTCAATTACCCTATTCCAACGCCAAATTAGAAGCGACTAATAATCTCATTAAACTCATCAAACGAAATGCCTTTGGATTTCGGAACTTTGAAAACTTCAAAAAACGGATTTTTATTGCTCTGAACATCAAAAAAGAAAGGGCAAATTTTGTCCTTTCTCGAGCTTAGCTTTTCTTCAACCCACTACAGTTGACAAAGAGCCCTTTCTTATAGGTAAAGGAATTTGAAAATAGCTACTGCCGCAATTGCTGCTGCGATCGGTGCTACTACTGGTACCCAAGAGTACCACCATTTTGAATCGCCTTTGTGCTCACCAAGAACTGATTTTGGAAGGAAAGCATGAAGGAGACGTGGTCCCAAGTCACGAGCAGGGTTCAAGGCAGGTCCTGTAGGTCCACCAAGTGATGTTACCAAGGCCATAACAAGGAATCCAAGTGCTAAGTGAGCTACTGAAAGTCCTGAAGCAGTATGTGGTGCTACTTGGGCTTTGATTGCTAAATCAGAAAAGTCAACATTTTGACCTGCTTGACTAGCCATTTGTTTCATGTATTGAAGCACTTCAGAACCAAAGAAGTTTTTAGTCAATCCAAGGGCTGCAAAGAAAAGAACAAATGATCCAACAAACTCATTTACAAAACCATTAACAGTTGCTGCAAAGCGTGATTCTTTTGTACCTTGATCCAAACTTGAGATTGTTGAGAAAGTACCCAGGATATTGTTTGGATTTTCAGTTTTCAAGTAGTATGGGCGGTGTGTTGCCACAACCAAGGCTTGACCAAAGATAGCACCCAAAACTTGTGCAAGGATATAAGGCGCTACTTGCGCCCAAGGGAAGAGACCGCTGATTGCAAGTCCAAGAGTGAAGGCTGGGTTGATGTGGTTACCTGATACGTTACCAAACATCAAAGCTGGAATCATAACCCCCATACCGTAACCAACAGCTATAACGAGCCAGCCACTTTGGTGACCTTTCGTACCTTTAAGTTCAACGTTAGCAACTGCACCATTACCAAGAATGATCAAAATAGCAGTTCCCAAAAATTCAGTGGCATATTTAATTGCCCATGTGAAATCCATTTGATAGATTCTCCTTAAAATTTTTTAGACAATCCTTATTCTATCAATTTTTATATCTTTTAGCAACTACTTTTCCGAAAGATTATATAAGAAAGCGATTTTATTTCTTATAAAAAACAAAAGGATTAAGGGAGTGAATTTCCTTAATCCGAGAGTCTCTTAAGCCTGACGCTGACCAAAGTCCTTAATCATCTGCTCCATTTCTTGTCGACTAGGAGTTGTCAGCATATAAAGGTAATCTCCTTGAAGTTCCGCAAAGGCCGCTGGCATGATTTTTTTAACCTTGAAATACTGGCTGTATTTGGCAAGCAAGTCCTCCTCAGAATAAACATAGTGAGCATTTGCACGACGGGATGTAGCTAAACAATATTGAGCTTCAAATTCTGACGCTGGGAACTCTTCTCCTGCGACAATAGCAGCATAGCCACGATAAAGATCCAAAGAATGAGCAAAGTTATAAACATCAATGGTAAAACCACCTGCAGGGCGGTTATTGTACTCAATGGCGATGTAATCATCCCCTTCACGGAAGAACTCAATATGGAAGAACCGTTCTTTCATACCAAATTCTTTGACAATTGCCTCACCATATTTACGTAATTTAGGATCCATATCCTTGAGGACGTAATAAGAATTGTCCATCTTGTAAATCATGAGATCAAGCGGTGTATAGGCGTAGTCGAAGGTCGTTGAAAAGACAATCTTTCCATCCTTATCCACTAGACCATCAAAGGTGCAAATTTCGCTGGAAGTGACAAATTTTTCAAAGAAATAAACGGTCGAATGATTCCATTCTTGCTTGAAGTGATTGATATCATCTTCTGTCTCGAGCTTAAAGGTTGCGGCTGCTCCAACTCCATTATCAGGTTTAGCAATCATTGGAAGACCAATTTCTTTCACTGCTTGATCAACATCTGCTTCCGTCTTGATAACAGCTCCAGGTACCACAGGGACACCTGCTTTTTTGAAGAGTTTCTTCATTTCAGACTTAAATTTCGTCTTTTTGAGATCCTCTGGTTTGGCACCAAAGACATTGAATTGTTCTCTGAGTGTTGCATCCAGCTCAAGCCAGTATTCATTATGAGACTCGATACGGTCAATTGGCCCATGTTTATAAAAGAGAAAAGCAACTGCACGTTTGACTTCATCTATATTTTCAAGATTATCTACGCGGAAATACTCAGTCAGGCTATTGCGTAAAGGTTCATCCAATTGCTCGTATGGTTCTTGACCAATTCCCAATACTGTGATGCCTTTATTAGCTAGTTCAATGGTAAACTGTTGAAAGTTTTGCGGATAGTAGGGAGAAATAACAAGGTAATTCATAGGTAACTCCTTTTATAAATAGAGATTTCCAAGGAAATAAGGCATTTGTTTGCGCCACCATTCCCAGTCGTGGGCGACATCGTGTCCCCATTCAGCAAACCAGGCTGGAATTTGTTTCTGGTCAAAGGCTTCTTTGAGCTTGTAGAAAGACGGTAGTCCGTCATGTTCCCAGGCACCAAGCCCCGTACACAGCACAATCTCTGCCTGACGGTAACGGTCAATAAACCAGCCGTCATTCTGATTCCAGATATAATCTACTGGCGAGTTTTGGTAAATAGCATCGTCATTGTAGTAATCTCCGACAAAGAAACGTGCGTCGTAGACACCACTAAGAGCAATTACTTTGGTAAAGACATCTGGATGCTGGAGGAAGAAATTGACAGCATGGTAGGCGCCCATGGAGCAGCCTGTCGTCATCATGCCATCAAACCAACCTGTATTATGCTTGATAAAAGGAATGGCCTCCTCAATCACATAGCGTTCATAGGCACGGTGCATCTCTGCTTGGTCGTGACCATTTTTCCAAGTGGCCAACCAGCTCTCACTGTCAACACTAGATAGGGTAAAGAACTGAACTCGACCTTCCTCGATAAAAGAAGCACAGGCATCAATCATGCCAAAATCATAGTATTCGTTGTGACTACCACCTGATGAAGCAAAGACCACAACTGGAATCCCAGCATGTCCATAACGGTTGAGATACATTTCACGGTTGAGGTGACCACTCCAGTGGCTAAGGTTTTCAATATGCATTGGCTTTCTCCTTTCCTAACTTACCATTTCTCTGCAAAAAATCTCAGACAGTCTGGTAAATTTTCCGACCAAGGGATTTCACTATGAATAGCACCAGACTGAACTTTCAAGACAAGATTATCCAGATGAACTCCCCCAGCAATCAAATCATGATAATAGCGAAGCGACGAGTCAATATAGGCTTGTTTGATATTACCAGCCATCAGGGTCTTGTCCGTATCATCTGCTTCTTCTGTTCCAACATAGATAAAGATACGCTGGTCAGGCGATAGTTTTTGGCGCTCGATATAGCGATTAAAGGCTTCTTGGTGGAGCCAGTTTGCAGATGAAAAGACGCCTAGGCAACCAATTTGGTCTTGGTATTCCAAACCGATAAATTGGGTAATATTGCCTCCTAGTGAGGAACCAATCATAGCCGTATGCTGGCGGTCAGCTTTGGTACGGTAGGTCTCATCGATAAAAGGTTTGACCACATCCATGACAAACTCGGCATACTCTACACCCTTCCCACCAAACTGCTGCCCCGGAATAGGAGATTCTTGGAACTTCCAAGCCGCATACTCATTCATCCGCCCCATACCATCATTGTCAATAGCAACGACAATCATGCGACTGATATCAGGATTTCGTTTAATAGCTGGAATAATCTTCCATGAGTGACCAATGAAAGACTCTTTGCTATAAAAAACATTTTGCCCGTCATGAAAGTAAACAACAGGATAGGAACGGTCAGTATCTTTCTCATAATCTTTAGGCAGAAGAACACGTACACGGCGCTCCTTAACAGTATAAGGAACCTTGAGTTTGTGTTCTTTCATTTTTAAATAAAAATAGGATTGATTCATTGTCAGAAAACTCTCTATATTCAAAATTTTATCTCATTATATCATAAAAATAGAAAAAAGTTAGTTTTGCTTCCATTTTTTGGATTAAAAACTAACTTTTTTATTTAATTTTCTAAATTCTTTTGGATTTTCTGAATTAGAGGAGATTGTCAATCAAGTCATCAACTCCATCTTTTTCAGCCTGCGGAGTGATTTCAGTAATCATGATTCCGGCCACTGCTCGCTCAACTAAACCTTCAACATCCATACGCGCTTCGTACTGTTCCGCATTCTTAATCTTAGGATTTGTTTTTGGACGATCTGGTGCAAAAATCGTACAACAGTCTTCAAATGGCTGGATTGAAATGTCAAAGGTATCGATTTCTTGTGCAATATCGATAATTTCCAACTTATCCATGGTTACAACTGGACGGATAATGGGAGTGTTGGTAACGGCATTGATAGCCTGCATACTTTCAAGAGTTTGGCTGGCTACTTGTCCTAGGCTTTCCCCATTGATGATAACTAAACCATTTCGTACCTCACGAATACGGTCGGTAATCCGCATCATAAAGCGACGAGTTAGAGTCATCAAATAAGCCTCTGGCGCTTTAGCTTTGATTTCCTCTTGAATCTCTGTAAAAGGAACTTCGATAAATTGGATATTTCCACCAAACTTTGTTAATTTACGGGTCAAATCTTGGGCTTTCTTGAGAGCGCCTGGACTAGTATAAGGTGGGCTGGCAAAGTGAACAGCCTCAATATCCACCCCACGCTTCAGTGCAAGATAACCTGCTACAGGTGAGTCAATCCCTCCTGACAACATAAGCATCCCTTTACCTGAAGTTCCAACTGGCAAACCACCAGCCCCACGAATGGTTTCATAAGAAAGATAGGCTGCTTCTTCACGGATTTCCACCTGAAGATTGATGTCAGGACTTTTCATTTGAGCTTGCACATTTGGAATAGCTTCAAAAACAGCACCTCCAAGGATTTGGTTGAGTTCACGACTATCCAACTCAAAGTTGTGGTCGCTACGCTTGCTAGAGATTTTAAAGGTCATGCCTTCCTTGTAGATATCTTTCATAATCTCTTGAACAGCAGACTTCAGAACTTCTACAGATTTTTCAACCTTATAAACAGGGGAAAAGTTTTGAATTCCAAAAACTTGTTTGAGCGATTCTGCTACTGCTGTGTAATCAGCTCCATTGAGGTAAGCGTGGGCACGGTCGCGATCTGCTGTTACCTTAACTTGGGGATAGATAGACAAAACGTCTGAAATATTATTGCGAAGTTTATTGATGAAACGCATACGGTTTTTGCCCTTGGTTGACAGCTCACCGTAGCGAATCATAATTTCTGAATATTGCATGAATGCTCCTATCTTACTTTTCTAGTTTGATTGTAAATTAATTTTAACTTGGTCAAAAACTGCTCGACCTGACTCATATCATTTTCAAGGTCTAGGCTAAGACGCACAGCTGACTGGGCCTTATCTTTATCCACTCCCATAGCAATCAGAGTTCCTGCAGGTTTCCCTGCCTTTGACGAACAAGCAGAGGTCGTTGAGATGAAAATATCATAGTCTTCAAAAGCGTGAACGATGACTTCACCACGAACACCCTTGATTCCAAAAGTCAGGATGTGAGGGGCAAAGTCTTCCTCATCTGAAAAGACAAAAATATCTGGATAGTCCAGAAGTGCTTGACGAATCACTGCCTTCATCTGGCCAGTCTTGCTAGTAAAGATATCTAGCTTTTCCATAGATAAACGGAGAGCCTTGGCTGTCGCTACAATTCCTGCCACATTTTCAGTTGTCGAACGGTAATCACGCTCCTGACCACCACCTGTTAAAAGAGGCGTAATCTTCTTACCATACTTGATATAGACAAAACCAACACCACGAACTCCGTGGAACTTGTGACCAGAGAAAGTCGCGAAATCCACTCGTTCTGTCAGATACTTTTCAGTCGGAATCTTGGCAAGCGCCTGAACCGCATCAACGTGGAAGGAAATAGTCGGCTTGTCTGCCAACAATTCTGAAATAGCCTCAATAGGTTGAATCGAGCCGATTTCATTGTTTACTGCCATGATGGAAACGAGGGTCGTATCAGGTCGTATCAAACCTGCTAACGCTTCAACATCCACAAATCCTTTGTTATCAACTGGAACAAAATCCACTTCAAATCCTTGACTTTTCAGCCAGAGGGCTGACTCTTTGACTGCCGGATGTTCAATGGCTGATACAATGATGTGCTTTCCAAACTGAGCCTTTTCAAAGGCCACACCCTTGATAACCCAGTTATCTCCTTCTGTCCCACCAGAAGTAAAGAAGATTTCCTCGCTTTTCTTACCGATTAAATCTGCAATCTGTTGGCGGGAAGCATCTAAGATTCGTGTTGCCTGGTCTCCCAAACGATGGAGGCTAGATGGATTTCCTAAAATTTTTGAAGCGACCTGCATATAAGTTTCAAGTGCTTCAGAATAGGGCTTGGTCGTCGCCGAATTATCAAAGTAAATCATATTTTCTCACGCTTTCTAAAATCACTCCCTCTATTGTATCATGAAACGGAGCCTGCGACAAGAAAGGGCAATTTCTCTTTTTTTAAGATTTTTTTAAAGAAATGCGGTATAATAAATTTTAATTAAAGGAGAGAATGTATGTCTAATTATCGTAGAACTTCAAAACCAAAAACAGAACACATCAAAAAAGGCTTTACGGTCTTTCAAAAAACCGTCGCGACTATCGGTAGTATTCTTGGCTTGATTACCGCTAGTATCACTATCATGAACGCCTTGGATAATAACAAAAATACTAAAAAAGAACCTACGACAAGCCAGACGACAACAATTGTCAAAGAAATTCAAAAGGAATCCCCTAAGGAAAACACTAGTCCCAATAAGGAAACTAACACTACCCAAGAAAAAACACAGCAAGAGGAAACACCAAAATCTAGCGTCAAGGAAGAGAAAAGAGAAGAGCAGAAAGCAGCAACTCAGGAATCTACTACTCCTGCTCCAAGTAAACCCACTACTGAAAATGAAAAACAGTCCAATACCCCAACTTCGGAAAATAAAACTAATCAATAATCACTAAAATAGCCTCCTTCCAAACTTGGAAAGAAGCTATTTTTTATTGTTGTAAAACTTTTCTAGGCTTGGTACCTTCAGCTGGACCGATGACACCTGCCATTTCAAGTTCTTCCATGAGGCGGGTCGCACGGTTAAATCCAACTGACAAACGACGCTGAATCATGGATGCGCTGGCTTTCTGTGTCTCGATAACCAAAGCCTTGGCTTCCTCAAAAAGAGGATCTCCACCAGCATCTCCATCTGAAAATTCTCCTTCATTTTCAGAAACCTCACCTGGATCAAAACTCTCATCGTAGTCTGCATCCGCCTGAGCCTTGATAAAGTTTACGATACGTTCGACATCATCATCCGAGATAAAGGATCCTTGCAAGCGAACTGGATGATTTTCATCAATCGGTTTAAAGAGCATATCCCCTCGGCCAAGCAGTTTTTCTGCTCCATTTTCATCTAAAATAGTACGGGAGTCTGTTCCTGATGAAACTGCGAAAGCGACACGAGATGGGACATTGGCCTTGATCAGACCAGAAATGACGTCAACGGATGGACGCTGGGTTGCAAGAATCATGTGGATACCTGCAGCACGCGCCTTCTGTCCAAGACGAATGATGGCATCTTCTACTTCTTTGCTAGCAACCATCATGAGGTCAGCCAACTCATCCACAATCACGACAATAAGAGGTAGCGGAATTTGCTTGTACTCAGACTGGGCATTAAACTCTTCTACCTTAGCATTAAAACCTGCAATATTCCGAACTCCTACCTTTGCAAAGAGTTCATAACGATTTTCCATCTCGTCCACAACCTTTTGCAGGGCCTTGCTGGCCTTGCGTGGATTGGTCACAACTGGAATCAAGAGGTGAGGAATGTCATTGTAAACCGATAACTCAACCATCTTTGGATCCACCATCATAAACTTGACCTGGTCTGGTCTTGCTTTCATCAGAATGCTAGCGATAATACCGTTAACTGCGACTGACTTTCCGGATCCCGTCGAACCTGCAACAAGTAGGTGGGGCATCTTGGAAAGATCAAAGGTTCGAGCAGTTCCATTGACAGCCTTACCCAGAGGAATTTCGAGGAGATTTTCTGCTTTCGTTTGAGATTGTTCCCATAGTTCGCGGAAAGAAACTGTCGCAATCTCAGAGTTAGGTACTTCGATTCCCACTAAAGATTTCCCTGGGATAGGTGCTTCGATTCGGACATCCTTGGCAGCCAAGGCTAGGGCGAGGTCATCTGCGAGATTGGAAATGCGGTTAACCCGTACACCAACTGCTGGCTTAACTTCATACTTGGTCACTGATGGCCCAATTTCAGCCCGTTCCACCGTCACCTTGATACCAAAGCTAGCAAAGGTTTCTTCTAGGATTTTGATATTTTCTCGAACAATTTTCTTCTCTTTAGACTGGTCTTTGGGTTTATCCGGGGCAAAGAGTTGTAAACTTGGAAGTTTGTATTCAAGAGCCCCCTTGGCTGAAAAATCGACCTGAACATCTTCGTCATCAGAGCCATCTTCCTGTTCAGGGAATTCAAGTTCAGCTTGAGGCAGGATGATTTCTGGTTCTACCCAGTCTTCTTCTGGAACAGGAGGAACGTCAAGAACAACATCATCAGTCAGAATTTCACCCGTTTCCATATCAACAGGAGGCATATCGAGTAAGGCTTTTTCAGCCTCTTCTCGTTCTAATCTAGCCTCTTCCTCAGCCTTTTGACGAGCTTTTTCTTCCTGTTTGACAAAGCGTTCCTCTTTTCGACGCTCATGCCCTTCCCGCCATTTGGCAAAGCCTCTACTGAAAAATTCCGCAATATCGTAAACAGACCAAGGACTGACTAGGAGAGCACCCACTAAAATCAAGATAGAACCAATAAAGTAAGTACCGATATTTGAGAAGAGAAAGGCAGTTGGAATATAAAGAGCGACACCAATCAAGCCACCTCCAGCAAAACTGGTCGTTCGAAAACCAGTCAAATCCGTCACAACCTGAGCCATGGTTCCCTTTAGAACAGACTTGTCCAAACCATATTTCCAAACTAAGTAGGCCTCAAAAATCAAGAGCAAACCTGCAAATATGGTGAAAAAGCCAGATAAGAGTCCTTCCTGTTTTCGGATCCACTTGAAAAGGAAGAGATAGATTAATAGGCCGAATATGGACAGATAAGCTAGACTACCCACCAGCAAGCGAATTAAATTGTAAAGGGTTATACCTGCAGCCCCTAACTTAAAGGCTGCGAAAATCAATAAAAGGGCGATTCCCAACGAAATCAACATTCGTTGAATCGCTTCTTTTCTTTCGAGTTCTGCTTTTGACGGTCTCCGTCTTGTTTTACTTGTATTCTTGTTTGCCATTCTTCTATTATACCATATTTCACAGGCATTTCGAAAAAGGTCAATATTCTCCTTGGATAGTTCAGTATTGGGAGATTCAAATAAAATTTTCTTATCCATAGTTTCCCTCTCTAAGTAATTTCAGAACATCTTTTTGATAGCCTTTATAATCCAGCTGACTGTTCATCAAAAAAGAAGATATGCAAAATTTTGAAATTTTGATATAATAAAACTATCAAAAAGTAAAGGAATGATTGGTATGAACGCAATCACAGCTCACAGCTCACAGCTCACAGCTCACAGCTCACAGCTCACAGCTCACAGCTCACAGCTCACAGCTCACAGCTCACAGCTCACGCTGATTATGTAATCAAGCGTATTTTTTGTCAAGCCCTAAAACAGACTTTTTCACATTTTTGTGAGAAGGTCTTTTCTGTTGTTTCTCAACTCAATGAGTTGATTGTTGGAGGTGTAAAATGGCTCCTCTAGCTATTGATAGAAGTTGGCAATCTGGAAATGAAAGAGCTGACAATTTATTTTTCTGGAGAAATTTCGGTTTTGATGAAAAAGATATTTTAATCGAAAATACTGATGGTATCATTAACGGAGCTCTGTTTGAATTTAAAAATAGCATTGCTGATCTTAATGCTGTGCTTGTTCAAGCTATCCACTATCTGTCTAAATTAAGGATAAAAGGTGGTATTCCTATACCAAGCAAAATCGTTTTAGTTGATATTAATAAAAATCGTGCTAGTGTTTATGATGCAACTCAATATCGTTTAGAAATTTTACAAAATTATACGAATAGTGCATCAAAAAATGTAAATCAGACCACTTTAAAAAATGCTACTAATCCTGAAAAAGTAATTGAATTTGATGTTCTTCAACCAAAAAGCCCTAAAAATCGTGAATTGTGTGAATTATTCCAAATAGACGAGTATCAAAAGTTTGAAATTGATTTTCCAAACATTTTAGGGTGGGCGAACTATATATACCGTCACGATAAAACAACAACAAAATCTCAAATGTTTGAGATGCTCAAACAACCATCTAATTCAATAGTCGAAAACTATATCTTACCTTGGTGTGGAGACGAAAGCGATTTTGACACCGTGATGGACGCATTAAATGACCCCGCAAATAGAAAAGATTTAGGAGCATTTTATACACCACTACCTTATGTTAAAGAAGCAACTAAACTTGTTCGTCAAGCTATTAGCAATCTTCCTAAAGGCATGGACTATGTTATTTTGGACAGATGTGCTGGTACAGGAGCATTAGAGCATTATTTAACCGAAGAAGAGTTAAGCCATGTTATCTTGAATACTTATGAAATAAAAGAATGGCTTGTTTTGTATAACAAATATATTGGGAAGGTACGGGCTATCATACCACCACTTTCAATGGTACAAGAAAACAAGGGGAACTTAGTAACAGGTGGGGATGCTTTAGCAGAAGAGTTTTTATCAATTCCAATGGAAACAGATGGAAAACATAATACATTACAAGAAGTCATAGATGACAAAAATGTTGCGATTATTGGTTTTGAAAATCCCCCTTATTCTAGCGAATTAGCCCGTGCTCAAGAAGGAAATGTTAAATCGATAGATAAATTTAGCTATATAAGGAAATTGATGTCCGATGAATTTGTTGGTGATAGTAACCATGCAAAAGATTTGCTAAATCAATTCGTTTGGTCTTTTGAAAAATACTTTATGAGAGATGAAAACGACTATTATATTTTATTTGCTCCTGTTAAGTATTGGAAATCAGTTGGTCTAATGCAAAAAATCTTTATTAATGGTTTTCTAGCAAACAGAGGGAACTTTAAAGCACAAGAAAGTTCCGTTTTGGTAGCACTTTGGAAAAACGATCAAGATAACGAAACTGAAAGTATTACTGTAACTGCTAAAGAAATATGGAGAGATAATAAAAAATGGGGAACTGGGAAAGGAGCAGCAGTCATTGATGTACCTGAGGATGCTATTCTTAAAGATGTGAAGCATGTCACTATAAAAAAAGTATACAAAACGCTAGGAGAATACTATTCTAAAAAGTTAAAAACAGATGTGTTATCTAAAATTGCTACTGGCTACGATGGTAAAGAAGTGCCATTAAAAAGCTATGGAAAACCTGTTTATAATGACAATATTTTAGCGGTTATAGAAGCCAGTGGTTTTGGTACTACTCCGCAGGACATAAGAATGACTAGAATTGCTATTTATCATGGACGAGGTAGTCAAGTTAGAACGAATAATTACGCAGAGCAAACTGCTTTATTTGTTGCCAAGCAATACCCTCAAAAAAACTGGTATGAAAGGGATATTTACTATACAACTGCTGATAAAGGGGATTTGTATACAGAGGATACAGATTTTCTTAGAAAATCTACATTATGGACTTGTATCTCTCAAAAAAATCATTGTTTGAGCTTTGATGGTTCTGATGGAAAGTTTTATAGTAACGAAATGTGCCTAGATAAGAACTCTCTAGTTCGTAAAGAATTGATCGAACAAGAAAAATATGGAAAACTTGATAGAGCTGACTTAATGTTGCTAGGTGTCTTCGATGAATTACTTGAACTAGCTAAAAATACTCAAGAATATAATCCAAAATACAATTATGGTACTTATCAAATTGAATTGGACATAAATACATCATACAAAGATGGTAATGATAAAAAGATATTCAACAATGAAAAAGTTAACACTAAACTAAAAGAACTTAAAACAAGGTTAGCTGAATACTACGAAAATGAGCTTGAAAGTAAATTATTTGAGTATGAACTATTGAAATAGTGAGAAGACGATTTCCAAACGGAAATCGTCTTTTTCGATATTGTTGAAATACTACATTTTGTGGTTGGTTTAAACTGGTATATAGTTCCCTTTTATTTAACTGCTTGTGGTTTGCGTAGGTAACCATAAACCACACCACTTACGATTGCTCCTACCAAGACAGAAACGAGGTAAAGAAGAGCATTTGAAGTAAGCGCGATAACGAAGATTCCTCCATGTGGCGCCATGAGTTTGATCCCAGTAAGACCAACGAGTCCACCTGCTACTGCTGAACCAAGAATGAAACTTGGGATCGCACGAGCTGGGTCGGCTGCACCAAATGGAATCGCTCCCTCAGTGATAAATGACAAGCCCATGATAATGTTTGTCAAACCAGAGTTGCGTTCTTCTTTAGTAAATTTATCTTTGAAAAGAAGAGTTGCAACAAAGATTGCAAGTGGTGGTACCATTCCTCCAGCCATAACTGCTGCCATAGCAACAGAACCACCTGAAGAAACAGTTGCTGCAAGCGTACCTGTACCAAAGACATAAGCTGCTTTATTGACTGGTCCACCCATGTCAACAGCCATCATTCCACCAAGGACGATACCAAGAAGGACAGCTGAACCTCCTCCAAGACCGCCTAGGAAGTCATTCATAGCAGTGTTGATTGCTGCCATCGGGATGTTAACAGCTAGCATGACAAATCCAGTAAAGATTGTTCCAAGAAGTGGCAATAGAAGGATTGATTTTGCACCTTCAAGTGAACGAGGAACTTTAACGTATTTCTTGATAGCAAGAACTAAAGCACCTGCGATAAATCCACCAACAAGGGCACCTAGGAAACCAGATGATACACCTGCAAGAGTTGAAGTTGCTTCACCACCTGCTGCATAGGGGATTTTACCAAAGGCAAAACCTTCTTTAGCAATAGCACCAGCCACAAAACCCGCTACCAAACCTGGTTTTTCAGCGATAGAGTAGGCAACATAACCTGCAAAGACTGGGAGCATCAAACCAAAGGCAGCTCCACCAATTTTCATAAACATAGAAGCTAGCTCATGGTAGGAACCAAGATTACCAAGATTTTCATTTGGAACACCCAAAGCACCGTCAATCAAGAAGGCAAGGGCAATCATGATACCACCGCCAATAACAAATGGCAACATTTGAGATACACCACTCATCAAGTGTTTGTAGAAGGCACCACCAAGGCTTTGTTTTTCGTTGCTTGCTGTCGAAGCTTTTGCTCCATTAGCAGCACGGTAGACTTCAGCATCTCCTGAAAGAGCCAAGTTAATCAATTCTTCTGTTTTACGGATACCGTCAGCAACTGGACGATTGATCAATGGTTTGCCATCGAAACGATCCATCTCAACCGCCTTGTCTGCAGCGATGATAACAGCTTTAGCCTTGCGGATGTCCTCAGCAGTTAGTTGGTTTCCAACACCGCTAGCACCGTTGGTTTCAACCTTGATTCCAACACCCATTTCAGCAGCCACTTTTTGAAGGGCTTCTTGAGCCATGTAAGTGTGAGCAATACCTGTTGTACAAGCTGTAACAGCAACGATAAACTCATCAGAGTCATTAGTAGGTGCTTGAACTGCCTCCTCAGCTTTTTCTGAAGCTTGATTAAAAAGTTCGATAACTTGGTCAGCTGATGTTGCTTGACGAAGTTTGTCAGCAAAACCGTCTTTCATCAAGTATTGAGACAATTCTGCCAAGGCTGCTAAGTGAGTATCATTGGCACCTTCTGGAGCTGCAATCATAAAGAAAAGGTCAGTTGGTTGCCCATCCAAGCTCTCGTAGTCAACACCCTTGTTTGACTTGGCAAAGAGAACTGTCGCTTCTTTTACAGCAGCATTTTTGCTGTGAGGCATTGCGATTCCATCACCCAAACCTGTAGAGGTCAGAGCTTCACGCGCCAAAATTCCTTCTTTAAATGTTTCAAAATCTGTTACATAACCGTGGTCTGTCAAACTTTTAATCATCTCGTCGATGACAGCTGTTTTTTCAGTTGCCTGCAAATCCAGCAACATGACTTCTTTTCTCAATAGGTCTTGAATTTTCATCTTTTTTCTACCTCAACTTTTTCATATGTTTCTTTAATAAATTCTGCTGTTGCCAAGTCATCTGAGAAGGTGGTTGCCGTTCCGCAAGCCACTCCCCATTTGAAGCCTTCTACTGCGTCTTTTGATTTGACAAATTCACCTGTGAATCCAGCGACCATAGAATCACCAGCCCCAACTGAATTTTTGACTGTCCCCTTGATTGGTTTAGCAAAGTAAGCTCCCTCAGATGTGACAAGAAGGGCACCATCACCAGCCATAGAGATAATCACATTTTGAGCACCTTTAGCCAGTAACTCTCGCGCGTATTTCTCAATTTCATCTAAACTGTCTAGTTTAACCCCAAAAATCGCTCCAAGTTCATGATTGTTTGGTTTAACCAAAAGTGGCTGGTAGTCCAAACTATCAATCAAAGTCTGTCCTTCAAAGTCACAAACCACTTGCGCACCAGTCTGGCGCGTCAAGGCAATTAGATCCTTGTAGATAACATTACCTAGATTCTTAGCACTTGAACCTGCAAAGACAACCGTATCTTCTGCTGTCAGACTTGAAAGAATGGCTTTTAACTCTTCAAGTTGTTCGGGCTCAACAGTTGGACCCGTTCCGTTGATTTCTGTTTCTTGGTCTGCTTTGATTTTAACATTGATACGAGTATCTTCTGCCACTTGAACAAAACGTGTCTCGATTTCTTCATCAGCCAAAGTATCTGTGATAAATTTACCAGTAAAGCCTCCGATAAATCCCGTCGCTGTATTTGGAATATCTAAGCGCTTCAAAACACGACTGACATTGATTCCTTTCCCACCAGCAAACTTATCATCACTGTCCATACGATTGACACTACCGACTTGAACTTGGTCCAAACGAACGATATAGTCAATGGATGGATTGAGTGTGACTGTATAAATCATACTTCTATTACCTCCGTTTTCTCCTTAATAGCCTGCAAGAGCTCATGCCCTTGACTTGTGATAACAATAGCTCGTTTGAGTGGTGCTACCTTGGCAAAGCAAGTTTGTCCAATTTTAGACGAATCCACCAAGACATAGGTCTGTTTGGCATTTTCTAAAATAGCACGCTTCACAGCTCCCTCTTCCATATCAGGAGTCGTATAATAACCATCGTCCACACCATTCATCCCGATAAAGGCACGGTCAAAGTGCAATTGGTTAATCTGGTTAAGAGCAACGCCCCCGATACTAGCATCTGTCGCCATCTTGACACTTCCTCCAACCATGACAGTTGGAATCTGCTTTTCAACCAACTGAGCGGCATGGTGAATCGAATTTGTCACAACAGTAATATTCTTATTAACCAATTCATGAATCAAAAAAGCAGTTGTTGTTCCAGCATCGATAAAGATGACATCTTGTTCCTTGATGAGAGAGGCTGCCTTCTGAGCCAGCAACTTCTTTTCTTGAAGGTTTTTGACAGATTTTTCTTGAATGGTTTCTTCTTCCTGCAAGGAATGGGGCAATTCTGCTCCACCATGCACGCGACGAAGCTTGTTTTCCGCTTCCAACTCATCCAAATCTCTTCGAACCGTTGATTCTGACGTTTCTAACAAACTAACTAATTTTTCTAGAGAAACTACATGATGTTGATTTAACTCCTCTAAAATCAGTTGCTTCCGCTCTGTTTTTAACACTGAATCACCTCCTGTTATCGTTTACACTATTCATTCTATCACACTTTCTTTCAAAGTCAAGCGCTTTTTATCATTTTCTTTCAAAATCTATCATTTTTCTTATTTCCAAAATTTTTATTGCAAGATAAGAGCCTTTATGGTAGACTATTTGAGTAAGTATTGGAAGATTACTCAAGAGGCTTAAGAGGCCGTGTTGGAAACGCGGTAGGCGTGTAACAGCGTGCGTGGGTTCGAATCCCATGTCTTCCGTTTATTTTAAAAAAGATACCCAAGAAATCTTGGGTATCTTTTTTCTTATATGCTTGTTTTATAACTCGGGTGAATTTCTTAGAAAATATCAAATAACAATTTCACATTGAGAATTGTTAAGATAATGGAAACGATATAGCCAAGGATGGTATTCCATTTGGCATTGGTAAATTCTCCCATCAGTGATTTCTTAGAAGTTAGATAAATCAGTGGGAAGATTGAAAATGGAAGAGCAATCGAAAGAAAGACTTGTGAATAAACCAATAACTGATCTAATGTTTTTTCCTGATGACCAAACAGAACCGCTACAATCATGACAGGCAACAAGGCAAAGAGACGAGTTGCCAAACGAATGAACCATTGAGGTAATCTCATATGCAAGAAACCTTCCATAACGATTTGTCCAGTCAAGGTACCCGTAATTGTCGAATTTTGACCACTGGCTAATAAAGCCAAGGCAAACAAGGTTGATAAGGTCGAGCTAGCTATAGCTCCTGCAATAGTAGAATCCTGCAAGGCATTATACATTTGAGAGAAGGCAGAAATCTCAGATGCATGGCCGAAAAAGAGAGCCGCCCCGAGAATTAATAGAAGGGAGTTAACCACAAAGGCCAAGGATAATTGGAGATTTGAATCCCAGGTCATAAAGCGCACGGCTTTTCGAACATCATTCTTGTCCTTGTGATTGATTTTCCGAGTTTGTGACAAGGAAGAATGCAAATAGAGGTTATGGGGCATAACCGTTGCTCCCACGATCCCTAGTGCCAAGGTTAATTGACTTTCATGCCCTGGCAAGGGACTTTCAAATAAGGTTGCATTCGGTAGATAACCCTCAACGATTCCTTGGAAGCTTGGATGTGACAAAGCTACCAGATAGGTAAAAATTGCTAGAATGGTTAAAATCAGTGTTGTCACAATAGCTTCAATCTTCTTAAAGCCAAATTTCATCAGAAGCAATAAGAGAAAAACATCCAACACGGTCAAGAGAATTGCTATCATAATCGGAATCTTAAAGAGAAGATTGAGAGCAATCGCTGAACCTAGAACTTCTGCCAGATCTGTCGCCATCAAGGCTAATTCTAAAATCACCCATAGACTATAACGAAGCCATTTAGGTGAATGATGAGCCGTTGCTTGAGCCAGGTCCATCTGGGTTACAATACCAAGCTTTCCTGCCATCTGCTGAAGTTGCATGGCAATGAGAGATGAAATCAAGATAACAAACAAGAGACTATACTTATAGGAAGCACCACCGACTACACTGGTAATCCAGTTTCCTGGATCCATATAACCAACTGCGACAAGAGCACCCGGACCTAAAAAGGCATTTAAATTTTGCCAGAAATGATTGTTATTTGGAGTATCGATAGATTGATTAATCTCAGAGAGTGACACTTTTTTATGAGAAGACATAGATACTTACCTCTTTCTAAACCTACTTTTTCATTATTTTCTATTAGAGAAAAATAAGATTGACTTTAAACTATTAAAACAATGAAAACTATATGAAAAACATTTAGTTTTTTCATTATTTTTCTTAAGGCACCTTAATTATAACAGAAAATATGATAAAAACTTAAGAAAATTCAGGACTTGATTTAATATTTAGGATACAACAAAATGTTGTATTCTTTTTTTGCAAAAGAATACCAAAGAATAAAATAAAAAACGTTGTAAAATGTACTGACCCCAAAAAGTTAGACAATTAATTTATCCGAAGGATTTAGTTCTGTATTGTACAGGGCTAAGTCCTTTTAGTTTTACCTTAATTCGTTTGTTGTTGTAGTAATCGATATAGTCTACAATGGCTTGTTCCAATTGCTTAAGCGACTGAAACGACTTCTCATAACCGTAAAACATTTCGGATTTTAAAATGCCAAAGAAAGATTCCATCATACCGTTGTCTGGGCTGTTGCCCTTTCGTGACATGGATGCTTGAATTCCCTTACTCTCTAGGAACCGATGATAAGAATCGTGTTGGTATTGCCAACCTTGGTCACTATGGAGAATCGTATTCTCGTAGTGTTTCTCTGTGAAGGCCTGTTCCAACATCTTTTTTACTTGTTCTAAATTAGGAGAACAAGAAAGATTAAAAGCAATAATTTCGCTGTTAAATCCATCTAAAACAGGCGATAAATACAATTTCTGCGTGCTATTTGGAATGGCAAACTCTGTCACATCCGTATAACACTTTTCCATTGGTCTCGATGCTTCAAACTGGCGTTGAATGATATTCTCTGCTTTCTTGCCAATCTCTCCTTGGTAGGAAGAATACTTTCGTTTACGGCGAATTCGAGCACTTAAACCAAGGATTTTCATCAGACGTTGGACCTTCTTATGGTTTACTATATGACCACGATTCCTCAATTCAAGAGTTATTCGGCGATAGCCATAATTTCCTTTGTGCTCAGTAAAAATAGCTTGAATTTCAGCTTTAAGATCTTTATCTTTGTCAAGCCCATCTAGTTCCTTCAACTGATAATAGTAAGTTGAGCTAGGTAAACGAGTCACTTCAAGAAGTAAATCTAGTCGAAATCCTCCTGAAGCCATTTCTCTAATTGTCTCTGCCTTTCTCGCTGTATGGCTTCGTCCCTGTCTTCCAGCTCTTTTAACTTTTTTAAGTAAGCCACCTCAGTACGTAAGCGTTCATTCTCCTCTTGGAGTCGCTCTAGTTCTGTCATTTCTTCCCAGGTTTTCTTCCGTTTACGTCCCATTTTAGTTGGTCTCCCTCTTGTTTTCTCAACAATAGTATACCCGTTTTTCTTATATTGTGCTAGCCAATTTGGAAGCATACCACGATTTGGGAGAGCATATTTGAGAGAAACTCTATCTTGAGACCAGTTTTCATGTAAGACTTTATTAATCATTTCTTGTTTTAAATGAGGAGAATAGTAACGATTTTTCCCTTTTTTGACGAACTCTATTCCGTAACGATCAATCAATTTAATCATGTACCTAATATTAGAATTATTTATCCCAAATTTATTTGAAAGCTTCTCTAAGCTATATCCTTGTTTTCTAAGTTCATAGATCTGAACTTTATCATCATAAGTTAATTTCATAATAAAAACACCCCAAAAGTTAGATTTTTTCTGTCTAACTTTTGGGGTGCAGTTCAAAAAACAACGTTTTAGAAAGATTTACAAAACAATGTAAATTATCAATGGAGCCGGTGGGAGTCGAACCCACGTCCAAACATCTGCTAACATATTTGTCTACAACCATAGGTTATGTATTCGTTTAACAGTCCCTCGACACATAACTCAAGCCTAGAAACCGCGAGTCTATCAATCTCTTATCAAGCCGCTAGACAAGACTTGATCGTATCTCGCTAATAATAAGACCTGTCATTGAACACGAGCAATCCAAATCGGGTCACGCCTGCTGGTTTTTAGGCAGCTAGAGCGTAAGAAGTGTTATTTTTTGCAGTTATATTTAACTGAGCGTTTACGTCGCCACACGAGTCGCAAAATATGCCTCATAATGCCTGTCGAATCCGTAACGACCCCAAAAGACAATAAAACCATTATACCTTATCTAACACAAAAATGCAAAAAGGAAAGCAATTAACTACAAAAGATAGTCTTTCAAAGATTTTGTCAAAACCTGATAACCAGCAACACTAAGGTGCAACCCATCAGTTGTATAATCTTTTTTGAGTTGACCTGCCTGGTCTGTCAAACTATCAAAAACTGGCACAAATTCTACCTGCATATAGGCAGAAGCAAGCTCTTGATAGGCTTGATTCCATTTCTGAATTTTTTCATTCGTGCGGATATAGACTGTCTGCTTGTACTCTTCTCCCTCATTGACTGGCAAAATAGAAAGCAATTTAATCTCAGTCAATGGATAATCGCGAGCAATGGATTGTATGATAGCTTCAAGATTATTGAGAGCCTCATTCACAGGAACATCTTTTCCGATATCATTTGTCCCAATCAGAAGGACAATTTTATCTACCGCTCCACCGTACAGATGCGCATCTAGATTTTCTAATAACAGCCCTGTCTGATAACCTCGAATGCCTCGATTGACAATCGTCTTTGCAGTCCCAAATAGTTCCTGCAGAGGATAATATTCGACAATGGAATCCCCAATAAAAAGAATATCTGGCTCTACAACAGAAACTTGATTTAAGTGACGATACTTGGTTTGGATTTTTTCTTGTTCCTTTAGTAACCAATTTTCTAATAACTGTACTGCCACTTCATTCTCCTTTTTCTAACCAGTTTTCCAAGACTTGATAAACTCCTCCTTGGCTGTTGGCTGGCGCTAGAGCAGTAGCCACAGCTTTGGCTCTATCATCAGCATTTTCCATCGCATAGGCAATTCCAGCCATTTCAAGCATTTCAACATCATTTTCACTGTCACCAAAAGCCATGATTTGTTGGGGGTTCAAGTCCCAGCGCTTGAGTAATTCTTCCAAGCCCCATGCTTTATGAATCCCAGCTTGGAGGATATCAATGCAACCATAGCCACTGGATACAGCCCGAACACGGCCATCAAAGAGGTCATTGATTTCTTCCAAGACCGAACTCAAACGTTCCTCACCAACAACCATACTCATCTTGAGCACACCACCAAAGAGGTCAGATGTTAACTCATCCACAAATTGCATCCGTTGGTAGAATTTTTCAATCATTTCTGGAGTCATAAAACTTTCAAGGTCTGTAAAAATCGTACCTTCTTTGACGAAACCACCCTTCATAGCCGTCACAACAAACTGATCCTGACACGCTCGACCCTTGAAATGAGCCAAAGTCTTATCGACAATGGCATCATCCCAAGTCTGAGCCTGAATCAATTCATTGTTTTCAAAAATACGAGCACCGTTTGCAACAACCAGAACCACTCGATCGACCAAGTGCTCCAGGAGTTGCCTCATGCGGTGAATTTCATTGCCCGTCGCAATGACAAAACGAATACCCCTTTGATCCAACTGATCTAAAATCTTTTCCAAGCGTGGGAGATCAAGCTGGCCTCTAGCATCCAGCAAGGTCCCGTCCATATCTGTTGCAATTACCTTAATCGTCATTTACTTCCCTCTGGATTCAAGCTAATCCCACTTCAATCCCACATGTTCGTTCATTTCTTTATAGGCTGTATCAATTCGTTCCTTAGTCGCTTCATCTAACTTGTCACGATGACTACCACCCTCGATAAAATCTTCTAAGATATAGGTTTGGTAAAGGAAGAGTGGATAACCTTCTGGAGAATAGGTTCCTTTTGGTGTACGGTTTACCCAAGAAGGATGCGCTTTGGCAGTTTCGATTGTCGTCTTACCGGCTTTTTTCTTAATAGTCACATCCATGAGCACGCCACGCTCTGTCCACTTAGCATTCTCTTCATCTTGCATGGTTTCAATTCGTTGATTGGAAATGAAGTTCCCCATTGAATAGATAATGAGTTTCTTGTCTCCATCTTTTTCAACCGTTTCAGATGGTTCAACTACGTGAGGGTGCCCTCCAAAGATAATATCAGCTCCCCAATTGATCATCTTGTGATAAAGAGCCTTTTGTTCTTCAGTTGGTTCCAAGCGATACTCCACACCCATCTGAGGCATGATAATGGTGATATCTGCTTCCTTCTCTGCTCGTTCAATTTCAGCCTTCATCTTGTCTTCATTTAAGTCTGAAAGATAGCGGTTATAGTCTTCTTGAGAAATACTTTGCTCAATTCCATTAAATCCATAAGAATAAGCCAAAAGTGCAACCTTGATACCGTTCACTTCCTTGATAACCAGAGGAGCTTGATCACGGGACTCATGCGTATACACGCCAATAGGTGTCATTCCTGCCTTTTCAATAGCATCTGCTGTTGAGACCACACCTTCTATTTGTGAATCTAGGATATGGTTATGCGCCAAATCAAGCACTTGATATCCGGCATCCTTGATGGCATCCATGATTTCGCCAGGCGCATTAAAGAGTGGATAACCTGCCAAATAGTGGTCCTTGTTCACAGTGCCTTCAAAATCACCTATAATCAAGTCTGCTTGTTTGAGCCATGGCTTCACATAATCAAAATTTTCATGAAAATCATAGGTTCCATCTTCTTTTAAAGCAGAACGATAAATCGGAATATGATAGAGGAGGTCCCCATTGGCCATAATTCTGGCAGTTTTTTCCTCTTCCTGATCTTTGGAATTTTGATTCGTCTTATTAGCTTCTTGAGAAATGGCATCCTTTTTTTGACTAGTCATTGGAATTCCTTGGAAACTTTCAAACAACAAGACCAAGCCCATTGATAAAGCAACTGCTAGCAAGAGTATCGCCACAAATCCCTTATTACTCCACTTGCGATAACTTCTAAAAAAGTTTACAAAGCCTCTCACAAAATGAAAAACTGGTCCACGTTTATGTCTATCTTGTCTTCTTTGCATCTTCATTCTCCCTACTTTCTAATGCAAGCCTTTTCTTTTTATTATATCACAGATAAGTAATTCTTTCACAATTGATACTCTTCGAAAATCAAATTCAAACCACGTCAGCGTCGCCTTACCGTATATATGTTACCGACTTCGTCAGTTCTATCTACAACCTCAAAGCAGTGCTTTGAGCAACCTACGGCTAGTTTCCTAGTTTGCTCTTTGATTTTCATTGAGTATGAATTGAACATCCTATCTATTTTCTATAAATCCTAAAGGCTGTAATACTTTCAATCCTTGTCATTTTGTGTTATCATGTAGAAGTAATGAAAGGAGAGAAAATGTCTGCTATAGAACGTATTACAAAAGCTGCTCACTTAATTGATATGAAAGATATTATCCGCGAAGGGAACCCAACTCTACGCGCGGTTGCTGAGGAAGTTACTTTCCCCTTGTCTGACCAGGAAATCATCCTTGGTGAAAAGATGATGCAATTCCTCAAACATTCCCAAGATCCTGTCATGGCTGAAAAGATGGGACTCCGCGGTGGGGTTGGACTTGCTGCTCCTCAATTGGATATCTCAAAACGCATTATCGCTGTTTTGGTACCAAATATTGTTGAAGAAGGCGAAACTCCAGAGGAAGCTTACGACTTGCAAGCTATTATGTACAATCCAAAAATCGTCTCTCACTCTGTTCAAGACGCTGCTCTTGGTGAAGGAGAAGGTTGCCTCTCTGTTGACCGCAACGTGCCTGGCTATGTTGTTCGTCATGCCCGCGTTACTGTTGATTACTTTGACAAGGACGGCGAAAAACACCGCATTAAGCTCAAAGGTTACAACTCCATCGTTGTTCAGCATGAAATTGACCACATCAACGGAATCATGTTTTACGATCGTATCAATGAAAAAGACCCATTTGAAGTTAAAGATGGTCTACTGATTCTTGAATAAAGAAAATCCCGTTGCAAGACGGGGTTTTGTGTTATAAATATTGGATGAGAGGAATTATAACCAACATATGTAGCAAGGGATTAGCTAAGACACCTTTTATCCACGGAATAAGTACCTTATACCAATTCATAGATGAAGGACAATTCAATGCCTTGGTTAACTTGACTAAGAAAATGGTTTGACAGGACGAGTTCCTCTAGCCTGGAAAATACAACTTGATTACGGTTCTAATCTTGATTTTCTTTGTGAAACTTAGGAAAATATCTCAACTATTCTTACATCTATTATACGAATTTACACAAAGAAAAGGCCTTAGAAACTTGTAGTCTAAGGCCTTTGTCTTCGTTCTGACAAATGTACATAACGTTGGTCTTTTACTTTTACCCAATCACACTTCCATTTGGTACAGCTGGATCAACTGTGAGAAGGGTTAATTTTCCATCATGTTCAGCTGATAGGATCATACCTTGGCTGACATATTTCTTCATCATTTTACGAGGTTTGAGGTTAGCAACGATTTGAACTTTCTTGCCGACCAATTCTTGTTCATTTGGATAGTATTTTGCAATTCCTGAGAGGATTTGACGATCTTCGCCATCACCAGCATCCAAGCGGAATTGAAGCAACTTATCTGAACCTTCTACTTTAGACACTTCTTTGACTTCTGCGACACGGATTTCGACCTTGTCAAAGTCTTCAAACTTGATTTCTTCCTTGTTTAGTTTGAGTTCAACTTCGTCTGGGTTCCACTCTTTTTCGACTGCTGGTTTGTTGCCTTCCATTTGTTCCTTGATATAGGCGATTTCTTCTTCCATATCCAGACGTGGGAAGATTGGTGTTCCTTTGGCAACTACAGTTACACCTGCAGGGAAGTCAGCCAAGCTCAAGTTTTCAAGGCTTGCTACTTCTTCCAAGCCAAGTTGAGTCAAGACCGCGCGACTGGTTTCCATCATAAATGGCTCAATCAAGTGTGCTACGACGCGGAGGCTGGCTGCCAAGTGGCTCATGACACTTGCCAATTGGTTACGGAGAGCTTCATCCTTAGCCAAGACCCATGGAGCTGTCTCGTCGATGTATTTGTTAGTACGAGAGATAAGAGTCCAGACTGCTTCAAGCGCACGTGGGTAGTCAACTGCTTCCATGTGTGTATGGTAGTCAGCAATTGATTGTTCTGCAACCTCAGCAAGAGCATGGTCAAATTCTGTTACACCCTCTACATAGGCTGGAATTTGTCCATCAAAGTACTTGTTAATCATAGAAACCGTACGATTGAGGAGGTTCCCAAGGTCATTAGCCAATTCGTAGTTGATACGGCCTACATAGTCTTCAGGAGTGAAGGTTCCGTCTGAACCGACTGGAAGGCTACGCATGAGGTAGTAACGAAGTGGATCTAGTCCATAACGCTCTACCAACATTTCAGGGTAAACCACATTCCCTTTAGACTTAGACATTTTGCCATCTTTCATGACGAACCAACCGTGGGCAATCAAACGTTCTGGCAATTTGATATCCAACATCATAAGAAGGATTGGCCAGTAGATTGAGTGGAATCGAAGGATGTCTTTTCCTACCATGTGGAAGACTGTTCCATTCCAGAACTTGTCGAAGTTACCATGTTCGTCTTGACCGTAGCCAAGAGCTGTCGCATAGTTAAGAAGAGCATCAATCCAAACATAGACAACGTGTTTTGGATTTGATGGTACCGGAACACCCCAGGTAAAGGTTGTACGAGAAACTGCCAAATCCTCTAAACCTGGCTCGATGAAGTTGCGAAGCATTTCATTCAGACGACCATCTGGAGTGATAAATTCAGGATGAGCTTTGAAAAATTCTACTAGACGGTCTTGGTACTTGCTAAGACGAAGGAAATAAGACTCTTCAGATACCCATTCCACTTCGTGACCTGATGGAGCGATACCACCAGTCACATTTCCGGCTTCATCACGGAATACTTCTGCAAGCTGGCTTTCTGTAAAGAATTCCTCATCTGAAACTGAATACCAACCAGAGTATTCACCCAAATAGATATCATCTTGAGCCAGCAAGCGCTCAAAGACTTGAGCCACTACTTTTTCATGGTAATCATCCGTTGTACGGATGAATTTATCGTATGAGATATCGAGTAATTGCCAGAGTTCTTTGACTCCAACTGCCATCCCATCAACATAGGCTTGAGGTGTAATGCCAGCTTCTTCTGCTTTCTGCTGGATTTTCTGACCATGCTCATCAAGACCTGTCAGATAAAAGACATCGTAGCCCATCAGGCGTTTGTAACGTGCTAGGACATCACAGGCGATGGTTGTGTAGGCAGAACCGATATGAAGTTTACCAGATGGATAGTAAATCGGCGTTGTAATATAAAAATTCTTTTCAGACATAATTTTTCCTTTCCAGGCAAATGAAACCTGTTTTTCTAACACTTCATTATATCATATTTTTACTGATTTTCGATAGGGAAATCCATACAAAAAACAAGATAGACGAGTGTCCATCTTGTTTATTCTATTCATAACGAAGGGCTTCAATTGGATCAAGTTTCGATGCCTTGTTGGCTGGCAAAACTCCAAAAATCATACCCACGCTAGCCGATACTGCCAGACTAAATAGGGCAACTGGGATTGATACTCCCACTTCTATACCCGCAATCAAACCTTGCAATAGTATACCAGCTATAGCGGTTAAGCCTGTTGCAATAGTCAAACCAATGACTCCACCAAGCAAGGTCAATATCATGGATTCAATCAAAAACTGGATTAAAATATTGGCACGAGTTGCACCCAAAGCCTTACGGAGACCAATCTCACGCGTACGCTCCGTCACCGAAACCAGCATGATATTCATAACACCAGTCCCTCCAACAAAGAGGGAAATCCCTGCAATGGCACTAATAATCGTAGTTATAAAGCCGAACGTTTGTTGAATTTCGTTGAAGGCTTCTGTTGCATCTGCTACCTGATACTCCCCTTGTTGGAGACCTGAAATCTCGGTCATTCTTCTTGCCAACTCTGGCCCCAAAGTTTGGCTCAAGCTGGTATCGTTAACACGAAAGACAATATTTGAAATCTCGTCTGTGTTAAAATTGACCGCAAGAGAAATATTAGTCGTAATTGGTAGTCCTCCGACTCCAAAGGTTTTTACAGCCTTAGCTTCTTTACTTTCATAGACACCAATAACACGGTAGCTGATTTCATTTACTTCAACAATCTGATTGAGTGCATCTTTTGCTGAACCAAAAAGGCTATTAGCTAGTTCATCATCTAGGATAATCACACTTGCAAAATCTTTATAATCTTGCTCTCTAAGACCACGACCTTCAATGATTTCATTTTCGACCGCATCCATATAAGTGACATTTCCACCTGTCATGTTAGCGTGTTCGACTTTTTTATCCTTATAGGTTAAGGTAACATTCATCGAGTTGGTTACATAGTAATTATCCACTCCCTTCATTTTAGCTGCCTCCTTGACCCAAGATTCTTGCGGTTTTGGTGGTTCCACAGGAACTTCCTCTTCTTTTCCAGAAACCGTAAAAGCTGATTGTTTCTGAGTAAAAGATCCATCTTTACTTTTTTTAGAAGAGAAAAAGACACTGATATTTTTCTGAGATTTGGTCATGTTTTTATTGAGTTGTCGAGACATGGAATCCCCCAGAGCCATAATTACAACAACTGAGGAAACACCGATAACAATCCCAATCATAGTGAGAAAAGAGCGCATCTTGTGGGCCATGATAGATGAAAAGGCAAATTTCAGATTCTGCATCTTAGTTTTCCTCCTTTTCTAACTGAGCACTGTCAGATGAAATAACTCCATCTCGAATGACAATCTGGCGTTTGGCATATGCTGCAATCTCAGGCTCATGCGTTACCATAATAATGGTTTTTCCTTCTTTATTTAGTTCAACTAATAATTGCATGATTTGGTTACCTGTTTTGGTATCCAAGGCTCCTGTCGGTTCGTCCGCTAGGATGATAGAAGGATTGTTTACCAAGGCACGCGCAATAGCCACACGTTGCTTTTGACCACCAGATAATTCTGAAGGCAAATGGTGACTACGTTCGGTCAATTCAACCTTATCTAAATATTCCTCGGCTAACTTGCGACGTTTTGAAGCCGAAACTCCTGCATAAATCAAGGGCAATTCTACATTTTGCAGAGCATTGAGTTTGGATAGAAGAAAAAACTGCTGAAAGACAAAACCGATTTGTTGGTTGCGAACCTTGGCTAATTGTTTTTCACCCAATCCAGCTACTTCTTGGCCTTCAAGATAATATTCTCCACTGGTTGGTGTATCCAACATGCCGATCGTATTCATGAGAGTGGACTTACCAGAACCAGATGGTCCCATAATGGCAACAAACTCACCCTCATTCACTTCTAGGTTGATATTTTTGAGAACCTGCAGTTCTTGGTCACCATTACGGTAACTCCTGCAGATATTTTTTAGACTAATTAGTTGCTTCATCAGCCTTCACCTCTTTTCCTTCCTCTAGAGAAGACGTTGGGTTACTGATGACCTTGACTCCATTTGTCAGACCTGAAGTGATTTCTTGGTTGTCTGCATCAGCATTTCCCAAACCAACTTCCACTTTCTTGGCCTTTTTCTGCTCGTCAAGCACCCAGACATAGTTCTTATCATTTTCAGTCACAACACTTGTTAGAGGAACCAAAATGGCTTTACTCTTATTCTTGACCTCAACACTTACTGAGAATCCTTGTTTCAAATCACCGATTTCACTTGTAACATCGATGGTATATGGATATTTAGAACCAGAATTACCACCTGCTGCGGCAGTAGCTGCACTTGCTGCTTCACCATTGTTTTTAGGGTAGTCAGAAATGTAGCTAATCTTACCAGTCCAGCTCTTATCTTGGTAAACTTTAGAAGTAAAGGTTACTTCTTGTCCTACAGAGAGGTTGGCAAGGTTATATTCAGATAGTTCCCCCTTAACTTGCAAGTTTTCATTGCTAACGACATGAACTACCACCTGGCTAGCTCCAGTTGGAGATTTAGAAACATTACGGTTGACTTCGACCACAGTTCCCTCTAAGGTACTGAGAACCGTCATTGCATCCAACTGACTTTGAGCCTTACTTAATTGTGCTGCTGCATCTGCACGAGCATCACGAGCATCACCTAGTTGCGCATCAATAGATGACACTGAATTTCCTGAGACTGGAGTTGGAGTTTGGGCTGCTACACCTTCGCCTCCTGCTGGTACTGGTAACTGGGGAGCTGAAGCAGCTTCATTTCGTGCTTGATTGAGTTCATTGATATGACGATCTGCCTTAGCAACTGCTCGACTCGCTGAATCATAGGCCGCCTGGGCTTCTGAACTACTGTACTTGACTAAAGCCTGTCCTTCACTGACCTTATCACCCACAGAAACAAGGATTTCATCTAAATCACCCTTACTAGCATCAAAATAAACATATTGTTCATTTTTTGCTGTTACTGTCCCTGACAATAAAACAGAGGATGCCACGCTTCCTTCCTTGGCAACAACAAGATGAGTAGCCTCATCTTTTACAGTAGTCTGAGAAGGTTGTCTAAAGAGCAAAATGCCCCCAGCACCCAATACAACTACACTCGCAGCACCGATTGCTGCATACAATTGCCACTTTTTAGCTTTACCATTCTTTTTCATAATGAAACTCCTTTTTGATTTAAAGTTCTTAACAATATTATACAAAAATTATCAATTTGAAACAATAACATTTCAGAACGAAATAATGACATTTCAGGATTTAATTATTGTTCGGAATTTATTCCACAATCATTGTACTAGATATATAATACACTTTATTTTTGTTTTTTGCAAGCCTTTTCTTTAAATTTTTTGAACGTAGCAGATTTTTGCAATCACATCAAAAAAAAGATAGAATATGACTATCAAAAAATGACACTCTACTATTTAAAAGAGTACAAAGGAGTTTTCAATGAGAGAATATGATATCATTGCTATCGGTGGAGGTAGCGGAGGAATTGCTACCATGAACCGTGCTGGTGAACACGGAGCCAAAGCGGCCGTTATTGAGGAAAAGAAACTAGGTGGAACCTGCGTCAACGTCGGCTGTGTTCCTAAGAAAATCATGTGGTACGGGGCGCAAATCGCTGAGACTTTCCATCAATTTGGAGAAGACTACGGCTTTAAGACTACTGACCTTAACTTTGACTTTGCTACCCTACGTCGCAATCGTGAAGCCTATATTGATCGCGCTCGTTCTTCTTATGATGGCAGTTTTAAACGCAACGGTGTAGACTTGATTGAAGGTCATGCTGAATTTGTAGATTCTCATACTGTTAGCGTAAATGGTGAACTGATTCGTGCTAAACATATCGTGATTGCTACAGGTGCCCATCCAAGTATTCCAGACGTTCCTGGTGCTGAGCTAGGTGGCTCTTCTGATGATGTATTTGCTTGGGAAGAATTGCCAGAGTCAGTTGCCATTCTAGGTGCTGGTTATATTGCCGTTGAATTGGCTGGAGTACTCCACACTTTTGGTGTCAAGACAGACCTCTTTGTTCGTCGCGATCGTCCTTTACGTGGTTTTGATTCTTACATCGTTGAAGGTTTAGTCAAGGAAATGGAAAGAACAAACTTGCCGCTTCATACTCACAAAGTTCCTGCCAAGTTAGAAAAAACTGCTGAAGGCATTACCATTCATTTCGAAGATGGTACTAGTCACACAGCTAGCCAAGTTATCTGGGCTACAGGTCGCCGTCCAAACGTTAAGGGCTTGCAACTTGAAAAAGCTGGTGTTACTCTGAACGAACGTGGCTTTATCCAAGTAGATGAATACCAAAATACGGTTGTTGAGGGAATCTATGCTCTAGGTGATGTAACGGGTGAAAAAGAACTGACTCCAGTTGCTATCAAGGCAGGACGTACCCTATCTGAACGCCTCTTTAACGAAAAAACTACTGCAAAAATGGACTACTCAACTATTCCAACTGTTGTCTTTTCACACCCTGCTATCGGAACTGTTGGGCTGACAGAAGAGCAAGCTATTAAAGAATACGGCCAAGACCAAATCAAGGTTTACAAATCAAGCTTCACTTCTATGTACTCTGCTTGCACTTGCAACCGTCAAGAAACACGTTTCAAATTGATAACAGCTGGTTCTGAAGAAAAAGTTGTCGGACTTCATGGAATTGGCTATGGTGTTGATGAAATGATTCAAGGATTTGCTGTTGCTATCAAAATGGGAGCAACCAAGGCTGACTTTGATGCAACCGTAGCGATTCACCCAACTGCATCTGAAGAATTTGTAACCATGCGTTAATCGAAATAAAAGAAGCTGATACAAATGTGTCTGCTTCTTTTTTGATGATTTACGAAATGATGAAAACAACTTACCCAGTCAGGAAAATCGGCCGTTACAGTTTTTGTTACCTTGCTCTATAAAACAAGTTGACAATAATGTTCTTACGAGTATAATAGTTACTATACATCAGAAAAGAGGTTAACTATTTTGAAAAAAGCTCACGTTTATGCTATCCCTGCTATTGGGGCTGCTCTCATTGCTGTATTGGCACAAATCACTCTTCCAATTGGACCTGTTCCCTTCACTCTGCAAAACTTTGCAATCGGCTTGATTGCTACTGTCTTTAGACCCAGAGAGGCTGTACTTTCTGTTGGACTCTATCTTCTTCTAGGTGCTATCGGTCTTCCTGTCTTTGCAGGAGGGGGAGCTGGATTGCAGGCGTTGGTTGGTCCTACTGCAGGCTATCTTTGGTTTTATCTTGTTTACTCTGGACTTACTTCATCTCTAACTGACAGCAAGAGTGGAGTTGTCAAGATTTTTCTTGCAAACCTCTTGGGTGATGCCCTTGTCTTTGTCGGCGGGATTCTAAGCTTGCATTTCCTAGCTGGAATGCCATTTGAAAAAGCTCTTGTTGTAGGAGTTTTTCCCTTTATCATTCCAGACCTTGGTAAACTTCTTGCTATTAGTCTTATTAGTCATCCACTACTTCAACGCCTTAAAAATCAGGCTTACTTTACCAACTAAAAAAAGGATATCGAGTTGTCATAACTCAATATCCTTTTCTTTCATTTTGAAAACTTAGTTGCCTTTAAAGGCATCCACCATGGTTTGAAATTCTTCATTAGAGAGGGTAATTCCCTTGCCCATTTTAGTATGATCTGGACTCCAAGCACGAATATCAAACTTTGCAGGGGCACCATTAAAGCTCACACGGTTGATTTCCTTGGTCCAACCTTTTTCGTTTTCAGAAAGAGTCAACAAGTGCTCTTCGATTTCAAATGTAAATTCTGCCATTTTCTTCTCCTTTTTTTAGCTTTCATTAGTTTATTCGTAAAATCTTGTAGATTTTACGAAAATTTTATATAATATTGATATAAAAGAAGGGAGGCCAATATGAGACATAAATTCCAGCAAGTTCTAGATAAAATACATGACTTTTTAAATGGACATGACCAACCTGACCAGACTGAAACCAACTCCCTAACTGCTACTATTGAAGAGGCTATCCAGAAACAAACTGCTGTTCACCTTATCTTGTCTGAGACAAGTTTTACAGGTGACATCATCAAATACGATCAGCAACGCCAGCAAATTATCGTGAAAAATTTTGCTAAAAATGTGACCCGTATTATCCGCATAAGCGATATTCAACGCCTACGATTTGTCCCTTCAACTGTCCAAACAGCCCAAAAAAATAGATTTAAGAAAGAGTGAGATGTAGTTGCTTCATCCCACTCTTTTTTCTTAGCGAATTTGTTCAAAATGTAAATGAACCGCGATATGATCTCCATAACCACTTCTTTCCAAGTCACGTTGTAGACGATAGGAAATGTAGTGTTCTGCTATGGTAATGTAACCTGCACCCAGTAAACGATGTTCAACCATAGACTGAATCATGCTGATGGTAGCACGTTCCACCTTGGCTTCTTCCAAATCCAAAACCACTTTCTTAGTGACTTGTGCAAGGTTTTGACGCAAATCATCTGTCAATACATAGACAGTCTGGGCTGCCTTTAAGATAGCTTGGTAAATCTTATCTGGATTAAATTCAGCAATTTCTCCATCACGTTTGATTACTTGCATAGGTTTCTCCTTTATTCTTTGTTTTCTTTGATTTCTGCCAGCATTTTTTCTTCTTCTGCTGTCAGTTGATAATGTTCAAGCAAATCCGGTCTGCGTTCATAGGTTTTCTTCAAACTCTCATACAATCGCCACTGACGAATCTTTTCATGGTGACCACTCATCAATACATCTGGTACAACCATACCTCGATAATCATAGGGACGTGTGTACTGAGGATATTCAAGAAGGCCAGAAGAAAAACTATCATCTTGGTGGCTGGACTCCTTGCCAATCACTTCTGGAATCAGGCGAACCGTCGCATCAATCATGGTCATGGCCGCCAATTCTCCACCAGTTAAGACATAGTCACCCAGGGAAATCTCATCTGTCACCAAGGTCTTAATACGCTCATCATAACCCTCATAGTGCCCACAGATAAAGATTAACTCTTCCTCTTGAGCCAAATCCTCAGCATAAGCCTGATTAAACTGCTTTCCAGCAGGATCGAGGAGAATGACGCGCGGATTTTTCTTTTCAATAGCATCAAAGGCATCGAAAATGGGTTGGGCTCGGAGCAACATCCCCTGACCTCCTCCGTAGGGCTCATCGTCGACATGGCGGGCCTTTTCAGCATATTCTCGAAAATTATGATACTGGATATCCAAGAGCCCTTTTTCTCGAGCCTTTCCAACAATTGAGTGCTCCAGTGGAGAAAACATCTCTGGAAAGAGGGTTAAAATATCAATCTTCATCGTCTAACCCTTCTAAGATTTCCACATCGACGCGGTTATTAGGAATATCAACATTGAGAACCACTGGTGGGATATAAGGTAATAATAAATCACGCTTTCCTTTCCGCTTGACCACCCAGACATCGTTGGCACCTGGTTGCAGGATTTCCTTGATGGTTCCAATCAGGTTCTCTCCCTCATAGACTTCCAAACCGATAATCTCATGATAATAAAATTCACCATCGTCTAGGTCATTCAAATCTTCCTCAGCGACCTTGAGACTGTACCCCTTGTACTTTTCGATAGCGTTGATATGGTACATATCTTTGAATTTAATAATGTCAAAGTTCTTCTGTTTACGGTGGCTAGCGATGGTCACTGTTTGAACAAACTGATCTTTTTCATCAAACAAAGCCAGCTCAGCCCCTTTTTTAAACCGTTCTTCTGCAAAATCCGTCACAGACAAGACTCGCATCTCACCCTGCAACCCCTGCGTATTGACGATTTTCCCAACATTAAAGTAGTTCATCTTGTCTCCTGTACTCTATTTCTATCCATCTTATTCGGACAATTCTCGAATAATAGTCACAATTTTTTCTGATTCTGACCATTGTAAATAATGGTGATTCCCTCCTAAAATGAGTTTAGTATTGGAAGTCCAATATTCTGATTCTCTGTACTCTTTTTCTCTATAAGGCTGACAAAAAATAAATACAGGGACATGAGATTGTATTGATAAATTCTCAAAATCTTCCTCAGTAATCTCTCCAGATATCTGAAATTCTGGATCTTGATTTTCCAACTCTAAGCCTTTTTCTTGCATTATTTCCCAGATTTCTTTATTAATTTCAGGGCTAAATGTTGCTTGAGTTAAGTTCTTAAAATAAAATTCAGGACCACACTCCTCAATCAGCCTCATCTGCTCTTCCATTTCTGGATAAGGATTTTCTGAAAAATCAGCAAACATGACGTTTTTAGTTGTCGGTTCAATTGCTACTAAAGCCTGACACTTAATTGGTTTGTTGAGCAATTTACAAGCTAAAATTCCACTCAAACTATGTACACAAAGTATATATTCAGAAATCCCTAATTCTTCAAGTACTTCATAAACCGCATCTGCAAGATTATCTAGATTTTTTCCAGCTTGGTCATGAATCGGACTCCTACCTGTGTTCGGAAAATCAATTGTCAAATAACCAATTGTAGGAGGAAGTTTTTCAAGTATAAGTGAAAAATTTTCATAACTTGGTAGCAAACCTGCGCCACTTAAACAAACTAGTATTTTCTTTTGCTTTTGATAAGTAACAGAGAGACTACCAATTTCTGTAGATACTTCAAACCTCTTCATAAAGAAATCCACTCGTTCTATATAATGAATTATTAAAAATCCTTATCCTTTATTTTATCACGTTCCAAAGATTTTCTCAAGTTAGAGGAAAATACATAGAGGGCCCGCTATAGTCCAAAAAGTGCTAATATTTTCCTCTTTAATGTTAATTTATATTTGAAAGATGAGATATTTACATTCCCGTTATACATATTGCTATAAAATGTATATTCCCCAATTTCACCCTGACTTGTTTTCCATTTCATTCTTAAACTAGGCATATTCTCTGGTAAATTTGTATGAATCAATAAGCATGTATAATTCTTTAAATTTTTAACTGTATGCAGTTTATTATTTACAATCAAACAATCGTTTCTTGAATCATAGTTTAAAGAATAAAATTCTACTATTTCAATATCAACTTCTTTGGGATAAAAAATCAAATGATTAAAAGGTTTGCTACTTATATTATGTGTAAATTCATGAATATAGTGAAAATTTGTATGTAAAGATTCAAACTCGAATGGTTTAATTTCCTTGATTTCAATATTATTGATATAAACCTTATTTTGGAACGTTATCTTTATAATCACAGCAATAAATGTTGCAATTTGTAAAATTCGTAATAGCCAATCAATATACATTGACCAATCTATGTTAAAAACACAATCAATATTCATTCTTTTTTCAGTTTTCTTTCAAAAAGCCTTCCAAATCTCGTTCATGCTGATATTTGATAGCCGCCTTTTTGTCTTTTTCAAAAATGGTCTTGGTTAGATCTATGTCGTTGATGGCCGCAATTGCGACAGTGTAGTGAATGATATCAGCCAATTCTTTTGCTAGTTCCTCGTTCGAATCTTGAACTCCCTCTTTTCGACCAGAGCGTCCATTTAAAACCTCAGCAACTTCTCCAACTTCTTCTACTAGCTTAATAAAAAGCCCTTCTTCTGTTCTAGATTGTCGGTAATGGTCAAGTAAATATTCCTCTAGTTGTCTAACTGTTAAATCTCTCATTCTTTCTCCTTGCAAAAAAAGCGAGACATTCGTCCCGCCCTTCTTATTTTTCGTCAATAACGATTCTTACTTTTTTGTCTTCAGTTGGGACAGAGTAGACAATCGTTCTTATCGCAGAAATAGTGCGACCCTTACGACCGATTACACGACCCACATCGCTTTGATCAAGATCCAAATGATATTCCAAAAACTCTGGTGTATCTTCAATCTTGATAGTTAAGGCATCTGGTTGTGAAATCAAGGGTTTCACAATCGCAATAATGAGATTTTCAATCGTATCCATCTGTCAACCTACTTTAAATTTATTTTGAGAATTTAGAATCGTGGAATTTCTTCAATACACCTTCTTTTGAAAGGATGTTGCGAACTGTATCTGAAGGTTGAGCTCCATCAGCCAACCATGCAAGAACGCGGTCTTCTTTCAAAGTTACTTGGTTTTCAGCAACAAGTGGGTTGTAAGTTCCAACTGTTTCGATGAAACGTCCGTCACGTGGTGAACGTGAATCTGCTACGTTGATACGGTAGAAAGGTTTTTTCTTAGAACCCATACGAGTCAAACGGATTTTAACTGCCATTTTTAAAGTCTCTTTTCTTATTTTTTATTTCGGTGAAATAGCTGAGCTATTTATCACATGTTCTATTATAGCAGATTTCTGGCAGGTGTCAAGAAAAAAACTTGACAGACTATAAAATTTTTAAACCATTTAGAAATTTGTTAGAAGTAGGAAATAAATGTTTGAAAGAAGCTATCCGTGAATACTATTTTATACTCAATGAAAATCAAAGAGCAAACTAGGAAGCTAGCCGCAGGCTGTACTTGAGTACGGCAAGGTAAAGCTGACGTAGTTTGAATTTGATTTTCGAAGAGTATTAGAAACATTTTATAAAGACCATCAAGTCAAACCCTTCATATCGCCTGAACGAGATTTGGATACTTGGCTCCTAAATTCTAAGCCCGTTCCCAAACGAAATATCAAGGATTTTAAGAATGATATCTACTAATTAATTTATAAAATATAAATTAATAGATTCTAAATAGGGGAATAATTTAGTTCTGTAAAAATTAACTTCTACACCTATAACGCTTATTCTGACAGACTTTATAACAGTCTAAGAAAAAAGTAGAGATTCATAGAGTATCTAGATTTTCCAAATAATTGCCACCTTGGCACATAAATTCTTGCTTTCCAGATTTAAATGTGATATATTTATAACATAAAATTTAAGTGTTATATATTTATAACATAAAAAAGGAGTCTATCATGAAAAAAAGTCAAAAAATGCGTGGCCTCATTGCAGTGATTGCCGTAGCTCTCTTTATTGATTTTATTGTTTTATTTGGTTCTAATCTTAGTTGGGGACCCAAGTTAGTTATTGCTGGTATTTCAGTGTTAGGTCAGATTGTAGCTATTTGGGGCTGGCTACATAAGAAACCATGGCCTCATAAGAGTCATAAAAGTAAGGGAAAGACTATTTTTGACTTGTCTGCTAAGCTTTACACGATACTTTTTTTTGCAGCAAGCATTTTTTATACAGTAGGAATTTGGGTTGCGACCCCAAGCGAAAGTTCTGGTATTAAAGAATGGATTTTGGGAATTGGCCTCGTTATTGAAGTGATTTTATTTGTTTTTTTCTGTTTGAAAAATGTCAAGGAAACTCCGGACGAACGCTTTTATGCTAATTTAGCAAAGTCAGCTAGCTTGATGTTTGTTTTTATACTAGGCGCACTGATGATCCTATCAGTTATCATTGGGTATATGGGGTCTCTCACTCTTTACATGGGACAGATATTTATTAGCATAGCTGTCTTGATTTGCATCTTTGCGGTTGTCTATTTTATCTTGGAACGTAGAGGATAAGCATGGCCAAAGAAAGCAAGATTATTACTAATCTCAAATCTGTTCGTGAGTCCACAGGCATGACCCAGCAGGAGTTAGCCGACCGCATCGGCATGCGACGCGAGACAATTCTGCACTTGGAAAATAACCGTTACAATCCTTCGCTGGAAATGGCTCTTAAAATTGCTCAAGTTTTTAATCTGAAAGTAGAAGACCTCTTTGAACTCAGACAGAACGAGGAAGCATAATTCTTTTCGAGACCTAGTATTAAGTTCACTGATTAATTAGGAAGTAAAACCAAAAGAAAAAATCCTTTGAAAATGTGCTCTTTTAAAATATAGTAATTCTTTCGAATTAACGTTTACTAATTGTGATGCCTTACGAGCTTTCTTAAGATCTAGTTTCCAAAATACTTTGAGTTTACTTATGGTATTGATACCCCTAAGCATCTAAAAACTCTGGTGGAAAAAGGTTATACTCTTGTCGAAACTGCATTTGACTCACTTAACCATCTAAATGCTACTATGAAAAAGAATATTCTGAAAAGCAAGGGAATTACAAGACTGTCTAAGATGAAGGCTACAAATTTGGTCAAAGCCCTTCATGACAACTTTCAGAAGAAGAATTAGCAATCGTGGCTACAAATTGACTCCAAAGGGGGAGCAGATACTGGAACAATACAAGGATATTATCGACCGTCATCCAAAGAAGAATCTTTAATCAACCAAGTCAGGTTGATTTTTTTGTAGATTATTCAAAACACTTATAAAACATTACAAACGTTGACAATCGCTTACAAAAGAGGTATATTAGTATTGAAAGGGGGAATTCATATGTACCAAGAACAACGATTAGAAGAAATCATTAAACTTTTAGAGGATAGAGGAAGTCTATCAGCAAAAGAAATGGTTGACTATTTCCAAGTATCCAAAGATACCATCCGCAGAGATTTTTCTATTCTCGCAAAAGAGAAACGAGCAAAAAGAACTCATGGAGGTTTATTGCCAATTCAAAAGCAAAGGATTCTTGGTTTTCAAGGTCGAGCAGAACAATCTTCCAAAGAAAAAGAGAAAATTGCTCATTTAGCTACCCAACTTATTTCTGAATCACAATTAATTTTCTATGATGTTTCAACAACTGTACTTGAGTTAGCAAAAATAACAGATAAAAAAGTCACTATTTTCAGCCATTCATTAGATAATGCGCTTATTCTAGGAGGGAAAGAAAATGTCGATTTTCACATTCTAGGTGGACGATTTCATAAAAAAAATCGTTTCTATTACTCATTAGAAGAATCGGACATTTTAAACTCTATTAAGTTTGATTTAGCTTTTTTTGGAGCTGCAAGTCTTTCAGATGGTCAAGTTAGTTTTGAAGACCAAGAAGATGTTCTAATGAAAAAGAGAGCATTTAAAACAAGCAAAACTCGTGTCTTACTGGCTGAAACCAGTAAAATAAGCAAACACTCTCACTTTATTCTTTCTGAACTAGCTGATTTTGATTATTGGATTACAGACAAAGAACCCGATATAGAAATTCAGAAATATTTAGATGGTAAAACAACTATTCTATTTTAAAAGAGGTTAACTATGACAAATATTAAATTGATTATAACCGATATTGACGGAACAATTTTAGACAAAAATCACCAGATAGACTCTTATTTGCCAGAACTGATGCCAATTTTAAAACAAAAAGAAATCCCTTTTGTCTTAGCTTCTGCTCGCTCACCTCTCGGTATTGCTCCAATCTCTAAAGAACTAGGTATTAGTAACTTCCCAATCGCATGTTATAACGGTGCCCTTATCAGTAAGGGGGATGAGGTCCTAAGTCAGCATTCTATTGATAAAAAAGAATTAACATTTCTTCATGATTTTTTAAAAAGAGAATTTCCGACAGTTTCTATCAATGTTTATTCTGGACAAGATTGGTTTGTTAATACTTTAGATAAATGGGTACAAATCGAAGCCGATATTACTGGAGAAAGTCCAAAAGTTACATCTATAACAGATTTGATAAAAGAGGAATATACTCTTGTTCATAAACTATTATTAATTGATAAAGCAGACACTATACAGAAACTGCAAAACACCTTATCCATTATGGATTTCCCTCAAACGGATTTTTATCTCTCCAAGAATAACTATCTTGAAGTCACACATAATCAAGTATCTAAAAAACAGGCTCTGTTAGAATTGGCTAACTACTATCAAATTTCCCCAAAGGAGATTATGGCCTTGGGTGACAATTATAATGATGTTCCCATGATTGAAACCGCAGGCCTTGGTATTGCAATGGGAAATGCACCTACAGATGTCAAATCCTGTGCAAATGCAGTAACAGATTCTAATGAACAAAATGGAGTAAGTCAAGCTATAAAGTTATATGTGTTATCAGAATAATCTCTATTGATATTTGAAATAAACTTCCTTTTAGGGTACAATGGTAGAAATAAATTTTTGAGAGGAACAGAATGAAAAAACTAGCAACCCTTCTTTTACTATCCACTGTAGCCCTAGCTGGATGTAGCAACATCCAACGTAGTTTGCGTGGTGATGACTATGTAGATTCTAGCTTGGCCGCTGAGGAAAGCTCCAAAGTAGCTGCCCAATCTGCCAAGGAGTTAAACGATGCTTTAACAAACGAAAATGCCAATTTCCCACAACTATCTAAAGAAGTTGCTGAAGACGAGGCTGAAGTGATTCTACACACAAGTCAAGGAGATATCCGTATCAAACTCTTCCCTAAACTCGCTCCTCTAGCGGTTGAAAACTTCCTCACTCATGCCAAAGAAGGCTACTATAACGGTATTACCTTCCACCGTGTCATCGATGGCTTCATGGTTCAAACTGGAGATCCAAAAGGGGACGGTACAGGTGGTCAGTCCATCTGGCATGACAAGGACAAGACAAAAGACAAGGGAACTGGTTTCAAGAACGAGATTACTCCTTATCTCTATAACATCCGTGGAGCTCTTTCTATGGCTAATACTGGTCAACCAAACACCAATGGCAGCCAGTTCTTCATCAACCAAAACTCTACAGATACCTCTGCTAAACTCCCTACAAGCAAGTATCCAAAGAAAATCATCGAAGCCTATAAAGAAGGGGGAAACCCTAGTCTAGATGGCAAACACCCCGTCTTTGGTCAAGTGATTGACGGTATGGATGTTGTAGATAAAATTGCCAAAGCCGAAAAAGATGAAAAAGACAAGCCAACTACTGCTATCACAATCGACAGCATCGAAGTGGTGAAAGATTACAATTTTAAATCTTAAAAACCAAAAAAATACAGTATCCACATTCGGTACTGTATTTCTTTTATCCTCATTCTTAAGTTAGCTTGTTAAAATCCCAGATTTGATCCATCCAGCCTTCATAGAAGTCTGGTTCGTGGCAGACCATAAGGATAGACCCTTTGTATTCTTTAAGAGCACGTTTGAGTTCATCCTTGGCATCCACATCCAAATGGTTGGTCGGCTCGTCCAGCACTAAGACATTGTTTTCACGATTCATCAAGAGACAGAAACGAACCTTGGCTTGTTCCCCACCTGACAAGACCTGAATTTGGCTTTCAATATGCTTGGTTGTCAGACCACAACGGGCAAGGGCTGCACGGACTTCTGCTTGGTTGAGAGCTGGAAAGGCATTCCAGACAGCCTCTAGTGGTGTTTGACGATTGCCACCTTCTACTTCCTGCTCAAAATAACCAAGTTCTAGGTAGTCACCGCGTTCAACTTCCCCAGCGATTGGCGGGATAATTCCCAAGAGACTCTTCAAGAGAGTTGTTTTCCCGATACCATTTGCCCCGATAATAGCAACCTTTTGATTACGTTCAAAGGTAAGATTTAAAGGCTTGGTCAGAGGACGATCATAACCAATTTGCAAATCCTTGGCTTGGAAAATAAAGCGCCCTGGTGTACGAGCCGGTTTGAAATCAAAGGATGGTTTTGGTTTCTCACTTTGCAGTTCGATAATATCCATCTTATCCAATTTCTTCTGGCGGGACATGGCCATGTTTCGTGTTGCAACACGCGCTTTGTTTCGAGCGACAAAGTCCTTGAGGTCCGCAATCTCTTTCTGCTGACGTTCGTAGGCTGCCTCTAGCTGAGATTTCTTCATAGCATAGACTTCTTGGAACTGGTAGTAGTCACCAGAATAACGCGTCAGCTGTTGATTCTCCACATGATAGACAATATTAATCACATCGTTCAGGAATGGAATATCGTGTGAAATAAGAACAAAGGCATTCTCATAGTTTTGGAGATAGCGCTTGAGCCAGTCAATATGCTCAGCATCCAAGTAGTTGGTCGGCTCGTCCAACAGCAAGATATCGGGCTTTTCAAGGAGGAGTTTAGCCAAAAGTACCTTGGTTCTTTGCCCACCTGACAAAGAGGTTACATCTGTATCCATGCCAAAATCCATGACTCCAAGGGCACGCGCTACTTCGTCAATCTTAGCATCCAAGGTATAGAAATCACGACTCTCTAAACGGTCTTGAAGTTCGCCAACTTCTTCCATGAGAGCATCAACATCCGCTCCATCTTCAGCCATTTCCATATAAAGGTCATTGATACGAACTTCCGCTTTGAAAAGTTCATCAAAGGCTGTACGGAGCACATCACGTACCGACTGCCCTTCAGCAAGGACTGAGTGCTGATCCAAGTAACCAGCAGTCACATACTTAGACCACTCAACCTTCCCTTCATCTGGCAACATCTTACCAGTCACGATGCTCATAAAGGTTGATTTCCCTTCACCATTAGCACCGATCAGACCGATATGTTCCCCCTTTAGGAGACGGAAGGACACATCTTCAAAAATTGCACGGTCACCAAAACCGTGACTCAGATTTTTAACTTCTAAAATACTCATTTTAATTCCTTATCTTGTTTTTATGTAATTGTTTATAGAGAAGCCAAGCCAGATAGCCACCCAAGGTATTGGTCCACAAATCATCAATCTCAAAGACGCGATTAAAATCAAAGAAAAAATCCAAGACCAACTGCGTACACTCAATTCCAAGACTCACAAGAAAACTGAAAAAGATCACTTTTCTTGTTTTCCGCAAGTTTGGAAGGAGATAAAGGAGTTGAAACACCAAAGGAAAAAGTAAGAAGACATTGAGTATATTTTGTAGAAAAATCCAATATAATTGTCCTACATCACTCACTTCACCTAGTTTCCAGAGAGAATTGAAAGGAGTCAAAAGAAAAACCAGGCGTCCAAGATGCTGAATACCTGGAGTTTCCACCCCTACGGGAGAATGTTCTTGAGGAGTAAAGCAAAAATAGACAATGCAAATGCTATAGAAAATGACTCCCCAGACCAAAACATGATTATATGTTTTCTTCATCATTAAGGATTAACTGCTGCGACTGCTTTCTGGCGGTCACGTTTCATTGTGTTAGAGCGCAATTGTCCACAAGCTGCATCAATATCTGTACCATGCTCTTGACGGACGACACAGTTGACCCCTTTTTTCTTAAGCGTATCATAGAAGGACAGGACGCGCTCTTTAGGACTACGGCTATATTGGTCATGCTCACTAACTGGGTTATAAGGAATCAAGTTTACATAAGACAATTTCTTGATATTCTTGAGCAATTCAGCCAATTCCAAGGCTTGTTCTACACCATCATTGACTTCATTGAGCATGATATACTCAAAGGTTACACGACGATTGGTTGTTTCGATATAATACTCAATAGCAGCAAAGAGTTTTTCAATCGGAAAGGCACGGTTAATCTTCATGATGCTTGAGCGCAGTTCATTATTAGGTGCGTGAAGGGAAACGGCAAGATTGACCTGAACACCTTCATTAGCAAAATCACGAATTTTATGGGCCAAACCTGAGGTTGAAACCGTAATGTGACGAGCACCGATGGCCATTCCCTTGTCATCATTGATAGTACGAACGAAATTCAAGACATTGTTGTAATTATCAAATGGTTCACCAATTCCCATGACAACGATATGACTGACACGCTCATCCTGACCACGCTCATCAAAGTATTTCTGAACCAGCATGATTTGCGCTACGATTTCCCCATTATTGAGGTCACGTTGTTTCTTAATCAAACCAGAGGCACAGAAGGTACAACCGATATTACAGCCGACCTGAGTGGTCACACAGACAGATAAACCGTAGTGTTGACGCATGAGTACTGTCTCAATCAGCATTCCATCTGGCAATTCAAAAAGATATTTAACTGTCCCATCAGCAGATTCTTGCACGATTCGCTGTTTCAATGGATTAACCACAAACTGGTCATTAAGCTTAGCAATCAAATCCTTGGAAAGGTTGGTCATTTCTTCAAATGACTGGACACGTTTACGGTAGAGCCATTCCCAGATTTGATCTGCACGGAATTTCTTTTCTCCCTGCTCCAAAACCCATTCCTGCATGGTTTGACGTGTTAAACTATAAATTGACGGTTTCATTTCTTCTCCTTATTCTCTACTCACTTCTGACGAATGACAAAATGACGTTGTCCCTTGTCCTCTTTCTGAGAATGCTGATCTTTCTGACGACGTCTATTTTTCTTATCTGCATTCGGTTTTCGTTTAGTTTGAGCCGGTTTCTTTCCTTTTCTAGAAGGCTGTTCTTCTTCCTTCTTACGCATTTTCTTGTCAAATGACGCTCGCTTAGGGGCTTCATTTTCTAAGACAAAATAGGCACAACCATAACTACAATACTCTAAAAGGTAGTCTTGTAAACGACTGATTTTTTCAAGTTTTTCATCTGTTCGGTCATCCTTGTAAAACCCTCGTAGGCGAAGCTGTTCATTGCTCCAGTCTCCCACGATATAATCAAACTTGGTTAAGACTTCTGAAAAACGCTGATTAAAAGCCGTCACATCAAAGGCATCCTTGATATTTTCAACCAAGGAAAAAGCTATCCCTTCCGTTTCGACCTTGTCCCCGTGTAAATGAAACTCAGGACCAGGAAACTTGTTATAGTTGTATAATTCAGGTGCAATTTCTTTTCGCATAGATATCCTTTTTCCACGATTACTTAATACTTTATTCTACCATAATTTCTAGCAGTTAGCACGTTTCTCATAAAAATGAAAAAAGTCTGACGATTTTGTCAGACCAAAATAATATAACCTTAAAAAGAGAAGAACAATTCTTCCCTCCAACTATCATTATTTAGCAGCTGCGTACAATTCATCTACTTTATTCCAGTTGATTACTGAGAAGAAAGCTTTGATGTAGTCAGGACGCACGTTGCGGTATTTCACGTAGTAAGCATGTTCCCAAACGTCCAAGCCCAAGATTGGTTTTTTGCCTTCTGAGATTGGGGTGTCTTGGTTTGCTGTTGAAGTCACTTCAAGCTTCCCTTCTTTGTTGACAACCAACCAAGCCCATCCAGAACCGAAGCGAGTTGTAGCTGCTGCTGTAAAGGCTGCTTGGAACTCTTCAAATGAACCAAATGTTGCATCGATTGCTGCTGCAAGTTCTGCTGAAGGAGCTGTTTTTTCCGAAGTCATCAATTCCCAGAAAAGAGCATGGTTCAAGTGTCCACCACCATTGTTGATAAGCGCTTGACGGATATCAGCTGGGATTGATTCTACATCAGTAAGCAAAGCTTCAAGGTCTTCACCAATTTCAGGGTGTTTTTCAAGAGCTGCATTTGCATTGTTGACATAAGTTTGGTGGTGTTTGTCATGGTGCAAGTGCATTGTTTCTGCATCGATGTATGGTTCCAAAGCGTCGTATGCATATGGAAGATCTGGTAAGATAATAGCCATCTGTAATACCTCTTTTTCTTTCTATATGAAAATGATAACGCAAACATTCACTTTTTTCAAGTTTTTTGCTTATAGATGAAGAAATCACTGAAATACTTTCTAATAATACTCTTTGAAAATCTCTTCAAACCGCGTCAACGTCGCCTTGCCGTAGGTATATGTTAGTGACTTCGTCAGTTTCATCCGCAACCTCAAAAACATGTTTTGAGCTGACTTCGTCAGTCTTATCTACAACCTCAAAGCAGTGCTTTGAACAACCTGCGGCTAGCTTCCTAGTTTGCTCTTTGATTTTCATTGAGTATAAAATAAGTAAATCACTAAGAAACCCACGACAAGATAATCCTGACGCGGGATAAAAATTTTTTGAAATAGGATTAATTTACCTGACTAGCAATCTGCAAGAGTGCCTTTTCAAAAAGGAAACTCTTTTCATAAAGACCTGTCTTAATCTGATAGTCTGTCTCAATCAAATAAGAAATAGCTTGCTTCAAAAAGCTCAAGGAAAGTCCTCGTGAATCCCTCAGCGCAAACTTGATTTGATAGGGATTAGGATTGCGTCCGAGAAAACTTCCTAGACTACTTGCAATCTGCGATTCTGTTTGCCCAGACTCCGACAAAATTTTCACCTGAGTAAAAGTCCGAAATTGTCCTAGCATGACTGCAATCAACTTGATTTCATCTTCACCTTGCAAGGTCAAATCTCTAACCAAATCGCGCGCCTGGTCCATCTTTTTAGTCAGAATAAACTGAGTTAAATCAAAAATATTGTCCTGCAAGGTCTTGGGAATTGCGTTAACAATATCCTCTTCCTCGATAACAGAGTCTTCCTTATAGGACTGTAAAAAGAGGAGATTTTTCTGGATTTCGCTAAATTGAAAACCAGATTTGATAAGTAGATTTTCAAAGGATTGCCCCACAAACTGCAGGCCTTGTTTCTGACTCCACTTTTGGAAATACTGGCGCAATTCTTGTTCTTTGGCTTCTACTGCATCAAAAACCTTGGCATCACGCTTAAGTAATTTGACCAACCGTCTCTTGCTATCCAGTTTTCCTTCCGCAAAGATCAACAACTTGGTTGTTGGCGAAGGGTTATCAAGGTATTCCTCAAACGACTTGAGCTCATCATCTGTTAAAAAGCGTTTCTTGGCTGTTGTGATATCGACAAAATGGTCTAATATCACGATTTTCTCATCCGCAAAGAAAGGGAGACTGACCAACTCCAACTCTAAGTCTTTATAAGCTACTTCTTTCATATCAAAGTAGGCAAAATTGAGGTCGGCAGAATCATACCCAATCTGTTTCAACACTTGACTCTTCATCACTTCAAACTGGCCCTGATCTGTCCCTGTAAACAGGCTCAGGTTAGGTAAATTTGATAAAGTCAACTTCTGGCTTTCTTCAATAGCTAGCATCTTCTCTCCTTTCTTCTGATTTTTCGATTTAATTTAGTCAATGTAGCGCAATTTCCCACGGAAATCTTCTAAGCTCTCATACCCTTTTTCCGACATGATTGCTTTCAGTTCATTGGTAATACGTTCGAAGGCACCAACACCTTCTTTGTGAAGGGTGGTTCCCACCTGTACCATACTAGCACCACAGAGGATGTGTTCAAAAGCATCTCGACCAGTCAGAACACCACCTGTTCCAATGATTTGGATTTGAGGATTTAAACGTTGATAAAAAGCATGAACATTGGCTAGAGCAGTCGGTTTGATGTACTCCCCACCAATCCCACCAAAACCATTCTTAGGTCGAATAACGACAGATTCATCTTCTATATAAAGGCCGTTCCCAATCGAGTTAACACAGTTGACAAACTTGAGCGGATATTTATTGAAAATAGCTGCCGCTTGGTCAAAGTGAACAATGTCAAAATAAGGTGGTAATTTAATCCCAAGAGGTTTGGTAAAGTAGGCAAATACTTCTGCCAAAATTCGGTCAGTTGTCTCAAAATCATAGGCAATCTGAGGTTTACCTGGAACATTTGGACAGGAAAGATTTAGCTCAGCCAGACCACGAAACTCACTCTCTTGGACTTTTTTCAAGATAGTATGGGTTTCCTCTGGAGACATTCCAACTAAGGATAGAAAGAAGGTACGATTCGGTTCCTTTTCTTGTAATTCCAGAAGATAGTTTAGGTAATAATCTAAGCCATTATTTGGCAAGCCCATAGAGTTGATGGAACCAAGTGGAACATCTTGATAGCGTGGCTCAGGATTTCCCTGACGAAAGTCCAAGGTCGCTGTCTTCGTGACAAAGGTTCCTGCTGCTGAGTTTTTAACGCCTTCTAACTCTGCTATCGTCATACAAGCCACACCTGCCGCATTCATCAAACAATTTTCAAACTCAAAACCAGCAATTTGTGTTTTCGTTGATACCATGATTCTGATCCTCCGGATTCCTTTTATTGCTAATATTATACCATATTTTCACATTTTCTCTTTTAGAAAGACATTTCCAAGAAGAACGTTCGTATTTTATGAATAAAGAAAAATCTGGAACTAAATTGATAGAATTTTTAGAAAATTTTTGTTTTTCTCTTTACAGTTAAAAAAAATTCTGCTATAATGACACACATAATTAAATTAGAATTTAAGGAGAACGATATGACATCTGCTAAAGAATATATCCAAAGCGTGTTTGAAACTGTAAAAGCTCGTAACGGGCACGAGGCTGAATTCCTCCAAGCTGTTGAAGAATTTTTTAACACTTTGGAACCTGTATTTGAAAAACACCCTGAGTATATCGAAGAAAATATCTTGGCACGTATTACTGAGCCAGAGCGCGTGATTTCTTTCCGTGTTCCTTGGGTTGACCGTGATGGAAAAATTCAAGTAAACCGTGGTTACCGTGTTCAATTCAACTCAGCTGTTGGACCATACAAAGGCGGACTTCGTTTCCACCCAACTGTTAACCAAGGGATTTTGAAATTCCTCGGATTTGAACAAATCTTCAAAAACGTCTTGACTGGACTTCCAATCGGTGGAGGTAAAGGTGGATCAGACTTCGATCCTAAAGGTAAAACAGATGCTGAAGTGATGCGCTTCTGCCAAAGCTTCATGACTGAATTGCAAAAACACATCGGACCATCACTTGACGTACCTGCTGGTGATATCGGTGTTGGTGGACGTGAAATTGGTTACCTTTACGGTCAATACAAACGCCTTAACCAATTTGATGCTGGTGTCTTGACTGGTAAACCTCTTGGATTTGGTGGTAGCTTGATTCGTCCAGAAGCAACTGGTTACGGTTTGGTTTACTACACTGAAGAAATGCTTAAAGCTAACGGCAACAGCTTTGCTGGTAAGAAAGTTGTTATTTCAGGTTCAGGTAACGTAGCCCAATACGCTCTTCAAAAAGCGACTGAACTCGGTGCAACTGTTATCTCTGTATCTGACTCAAATGGTTATGTCATCGATGAAAATGGTATCGACTTCGATCTTTTAGTTGATGTTAAAGAAAAACGTCGCGCTCGTTTGACTGAGTATGCAGCTGAGAAAGCAACTGCAACCTACCACGAAGGTTCTGTATGGACTTATGCTGGAAACTATGACATCGCTCTTCCATGTGCGACTCAAAACGAAATCAACGGTGAAGCAGCTAAACGTTTGGTTGCTCAAGGAGTTATCTGCGTATCTGAAGGTGCTAACATGCCTAGTGACCTTGACGCGATTAAAGTCTACAAAGAAAACGGAATCCTTTACGGACCTGCCAAAGCTGCTAACGCTGGTGGTGTAGCCGTTTCAGCGCTTGAAATGAGCCAAAACAGCCTTCGCCTTTCATGGACTCGTGAAGAAGTTGATGGACGCCTCAAAGACATCATGACAAACATCTTCAACACAGCTAAAACAACTTCAGAAACATACGGTCTTGATAAAGACTACCTTGCAGGAGCAAACATTGCTGCCTTTGAAAATGTAGCAAATGCTATGATCGCACAAGGTATTGTTTAAGATTTATTTGCTCAATCCTCAATCGCTTTGATTGGGGATTTTTTGGTTGAGTTAAACAGTTAGAAAATTACTTACTCGCCCCCTTTTTTGCCCCTTTTTAAACAAAAAGAAAAACCACTACTCCTAAGAATAGCGGTTTAATCATGTCTTTAAGCTACTAATGTAGTCGCTCTATTATTTAAGAGTAACTGAAGCTCCAGCTTCTTCCAATTTAGCTTTGATTTCTTCAGCTTCTGCAGTTGCAACGCCTTCTTTGATGACACCTGGTGCACCATCAACAAGTTCTTTAGCTTCTTTAAGACCAAGACCAGTGATTTCACGTACAACTTTGATAACGCCGACTTTCTTGTCGCCTGCAGCTGTCAATTCAACGTCAAATGAATCTTTAGCAGCTTCTTCAGCGCCACCAGCAGCAGCTACAGCTACAGGAGCAGCTGCAGTTACACCAAATTCTTCTTCGATAGCTTTTACAAGGTCGTTCAATTCAAGGATTGAAGCTTCTTTAATTTCAGCAATAATGTTTTCAATGTTCAATGCCATTGTTATTTCCTCCAAATAAGTTTTAAAATTAGTTTTTTATTTTTTTCGTAGCTAGGCTACGCTGCGTAGCTTAAGATTAAGCTGCGTCTTCTTTGTTGTCTGCAACCGCTTTGACTGCAAGAGCAACGTTGCGCACTGGCGCTTGAAGTACAGAAAGGAGCATAGAAAGAAGTCCTTCGCGGTTTGGAAGAGTTGCAAGAGCAAGAATCTCTTCTTTAGATGCGACAGCGCCTTCGATTGCACCACCTTTGATTTCAAGTGCTTCAGCGTTTTTAGAAAAGTCGTTCAAGATTTTCGCTGGTGCGATAACATCTTCGTTAGAAAATGCTACTGCAGATGGTCCAACAAATACAGATGCAAGATCTTCAAGACCAGCTTTTTCAGCTGCACGACGCAAGATTGAGTTTTTAATCACTTTGTACTCAACTTCGCTTCCACGAAGCTCACGACGAAGAACTGTATCTTGCTCAACTGTCAAACCACGAGCGTCTACAACGACGATAGATGCAGCAGCTTTCATTTTTTCAGCTACTACGTCAACTAGTTCCGCTTTTTTAGCAATAATTGCTTCACTCATTAGTGTTTTCACCTCCGTTATTATTTTGCTTGGGGATATTTTTCCAAAAGAAAAACGCGCCCAAACCTAGACACGAAAGTACAATACGCTTCTTTTTACATGATACGTTTTGTCCTCGGTAGGATACTTATGAGTCGAGCTCCCCTACTGTCTTAGGCAGTTTTTTCAAACCGTATATAAGTATAGCATAATCAAAATAAGAATGCAAGATTTTTGCAAACTTTTTTTAAAATCTTTTCGTGATTATTCTTTTAAAGTTCTACCGTCAGTACTTGACCTTGCTTAACAACCTGTTCTCCAGCGATATAAACATCATCAACGTCGCTGGATTTGACTGCATAAACCAGGTGAGAAAGCATATTTTCCTGAGGTTGGAGATGGATTTTTCCCTGTGGTTGAATAACGAGAAAATCTGCCTGTTTACCAACTTCCAGACTTCCTATCTGCTCTTCCATCCCTAGGACTTTAGCCCCTTCGATTGTGAGTGCCTTGAGGGCTGTTTCGATCGGAAATTGGCTGGCATCTCCACTTTTCATCTTCTGAAGAAGGGCTGCAGTCCGTCCTTCCTCAAACATATCAAGGTTGTTGTTGGAAGCAACTGAATCTGTCGCAATTCCCACAGCTACTCCTGCTTTTTGCAGTTGGATAATGGGAGCAATCCCTGATGCCAGTTTGAGGTTACTGATAGGATTGTGAGCAATAGCCACTTGAGAAGTTGCCAAACGTTCAATTTCTCGCTCGTTTAATTCGACCCCGTGAGCAAAGACAGATGGATGATCTAAGTAACCCAGTTCTTCTAAAAAGGCTAGAGGACGTTTGCCGTATCGTTTCAGGATAATTCCTGACTCCTCCTTGGTCTCCGCAACATGGATATGGATAGGAATATTCAACTCTTTTGCCATATATAAGCTTTCTGCCAGCAAGTCTCTACTACAGCTGTAAGGAGAATGTGGTGCTACCATAACCTTGAAATTTGGATTTTCATATCCTAAAATTTCTTCAATGATTGCTCGAGTTCTACTTATAGTCTCAGCAGTTGTCTCTGCCTCTGAAGAAAAAAGAGTCGGTGAGAAATAACAACGCATCTTGGAATCTTTCACTGCCTGATAAATCCGCTCAATATCCACACCATTGGGATTATACATATCATTAAAGGTTGTTGTTCCTGACTGGAGCATCTCTGTCAGAGCTTCTTTGACCGCCTTAGTAGTCATGTCGGGAGTAAATCCTGCTTCTGCAGGCCAGATATGGTCATTGAGCCATTCATGGAGATTGCTATCATCTCGAATCCCTCTCAAGCCTGTCATAGCAGAATGGGTGTGGCAATTGACCAATCCAGGCATAATCCAGGCTCCCTGATAGTCTATAATCTGCTCAGCTTGCTCTAAAATCTCTGACTTCTCTTGACCAACATAGACGATTTGAGAATCCTTAACTGCTAAGATTCCATCTAGATAAACATGGAAATCTTGATCACAAGTCACGATATTTACATGCTGATAGACTTTCATTCTAGGCTCCTTTTCTATATGACAATTTACAGTGAATAATTTTTCTAGCTATTGTAACAAAAAAGTCACCCGAAGGCAACTTTTTTTGTCCATAAGATTTCAAAGTAGAAAGGATTATTCAGAGCTAAAAGCTGCAGCTTGCTGCATTTGGTAATACTTGCCCTTTCGAGCCATGAGATCCTGATGGTTCCCATACTCCACGATGTCACCATCCACCAAGACAAGAATCAGATCCGCATCCTGAATGGTAGACAAGCGGTGGGCAATGATAAAGCTTGTGCGCCCCTTCATGAGTTTAGCAAAGGCATCCTGAACCAGCACTTCTGTCCGCGTATCGATGGAAGAGGTTGCTTCGTCTAAGATAAGAATCTTAGGGATAGCTAGAAAGACTCGGGCGATGGTCAAAAGCTGGGCTTGACCGACAGAGAGAGATTCTCCTGCATTTTCCAACTTGGTATCGTATCCCTGTGGCAACTGTTGGATGAAAAAATCTGCATTGGCTGCTTTGGCAGCAGCAATCACCTGCTCCCGACTGGCTTTAGGATTTCCAAAGGAAATATTGTCATGAATGGTCCCTTGCTTGAGCCAGGTTTCTTGGAGCACCATTCCAAACTGCTGACGTAAGGAGGAACGACTATATTCATAAATAGATTTCCCATCCAGCAAGATAGCTCCTGAATTAATAGGATAGAAACGCATAAGAAGATTAATAAGGGTTGATTTGCCAGCACCTGTCGGACCAACAATAGCTACCTTGCTACCGGCTGGGATATCGATAGATAAGTCCTTAATCAAAATCTTTTCAGGATGGTAGCCAAAAGAGACATGTCTAAAAGAAATAGCTCCCTTAACTTGGTCACTGGTTAAGACTTCCTTGCCTGTTTCAGCCACCTCAGATCTTTCTAAAACAGCATAGACGCGCTCTGCGCAAGCGAGAGCACTTTGCAACTCAGCTAGCACTGAAGAAATATCGTTAAAGGGTTTGGTGTATTGCTGGACATAGTTCAAAAAAGTCACTAAGCGTCCAATGGTCAAGGTGGAGCCTATCATGATACGATAAGCTCCCACTCCAGCTAGAAGGGCATAAATAAGCGCATTTACAAAGCGAGTCGAAGGATTGACCGTTGAAGAATAAAAGATAGCTGACTGCGAATAACCTGCATAGTTGTCATTAGCCTCACGCAGTCTTTGGATAAATTCTGCCTGAGCATTAAGGGACTGGATAATGGTCTGCTGGCTCAACGATTCTTCAATTAATTGTGTCTGAATCCCCCTCGTCTCTGTTTGCTTCTGGAAGAGATGATAGGATCTCTTGGCAATAAAGCGTGAAATTACCATAGACAGTGGCGTCAACAGCAAGACCAAAAGAGTCATGAGGAGATGAATTTGAATCATGGCTAGAATGCTGACTAAAATCATCAAGACACCAATAAAAAATTGGTTAAATATCATGGTCAAACCAGCTGCTAACTGCTCGATGTCTGTGGTCACACGACTGACCATCTCTCCACTTCCTTGACGATCCACAAAAGCAATCGGTAACCGATGAAGCTTATGTATGATTCGCTCTCGCAAGTCTCTGGTATAAGAGAAGATTAGGCGATTATAAATAAGAGGATTTATCCATTGTACCAGTGTATTTCCTATGACTACCAAAATCATCTGTAGGAAAATCTGCCAAAAAACTGGTGAAGAGCCAGTCACTAGGACTTGGTCGATGACCTGTCCGATTAAGATTGGTAGGTAAATCGATAAACCAACCTGAGCAATAGTTCCTAGAAAGGCTAGGAAAAGGAGGAAGGGATGGCTTGCTAAATCTTTTGCCAAACGTTTGAGCGTCTGGTTTGCAGTTTGTCGTCTCATACTAGTCCTCCTTACCATGTTGGGATGCATTGATTTCGCGATAAACTTGACTGGATTTCATCAAGTCCTCGTGATTGCCGATAGCTAGGAGCTCACCTTTTTCCAAGAGGAGAATCTGGTCTGCCATCTGAAGCGTCGAAGTCCGTTGAGAAATCAAAATTAAGCTCGTATTTGGCAAATTTTCTCGGATAGCTTTCAAGAGCTTGGACTCGGTAATGGTGTCAAGAGCCGAAGTCGCATCATCTAGGATGAGAAACGGACCCTGCCGCAAGACTGCTCGTGCGATAGACAGCCTTTGTTTTTGACCGCCCGAGAAATTTCGCCCTCCTGCCTCAACTAGAGCATCCAAGAGTCCTTCCTTATCACTGACAAAATCCTTGGCTTGTGCAATTTCCAAGGCCTGCCAAAGCTCTTGGTCAGTTACTTCTTGATGTAAACCTAGAGTCAAGTTGGAACGAATGCTTCCCTTAAAGAGCTCGACTTTTTGAGGCACATAGGCAATCCAAGACCGCCACTCCTCTAAATTACTAGGACTACGTCCATCTCGATAAAGGTCAATGCTCCCCTTGTCTGCTGGATAAAGTCCAAGGATGAGTTGCACCAAACTTGATTTACCAGAACCCGTTCCCCCAATGATACCAAGGATTTGCCCTTGCTTCATATCAAAGGAAATGTCTCTCAGAGAAGGCTGGGCCGCATCAGGATAGGTAAAGGTCAGTTCTTGAACTTGTAAAACCTGATCACTGGTAGCTTGCTTTTGTTCTAATTCTGAATGGATGTCTTCTGGAGCTTCGGCAAAGACTTCCTCAATTCGCTTAGCTGAGATATAGGACTGGTTGAGAGAATTTATCAGCATGGCTAGCTTGACCAATTCCACCAAAATCTGTAAGAGATAGTTGATAAGGGCAATGAGAGCACCTTGACTGAGCAATCCTCCTTGAATAGAAATATAGCCTTGCCATATAATAACGAGGAGAGTTCCATTTACAATCAGATAGGTCAGGGGTGTTAATAAACTGGACCAGAAACCTGTCTTTTCTTGTAATCTAGCATAGACTTGGTTAAGAGTTTGAAAAATCTGTAACTCTCGTTTTTCTTGTCCAAAAGCACGAATAACTCGCATTCCTTGTAATTGCTGACGTGTTTCCTGAACCAGTTGATCCGTTTTCTTTCTCAGACTGCTGTAGAGAGGATTAACCAGTCTAGAGAGCCCTACAATAACAATGGTCAAAATGACAACCATGACCAAGAACCAAAGAGTCAGCTCAGCTGAGATTCGATAGGCCATAAAAATGGCTCCAAAAACGATAATAGGCGCTCGTAAAAAGAGACGCAGGAATTGATTGATACCAGTCTGAATCTGGTAGGTATCCGAAATCAAGCGAGTGACCAAGCTAGAAGTGGTCAAACGATCTCTGCTGTCCTTGGGCAAGGAAAGAATATGGCGATAGAGGTCACCTGTCAATTCTTTGGCAAATCCAACCGCAGCCTTAGCTGAGTAGAACTGGGCTATTAAGGCTACTACCACACCAATCACTGCAAAGATAAGGAGCAACCCAATCTGCATCCAGAGATGTCCTTGATTTCTCTGGGGCAAGGATTGGTCAACAATCCCAGCAATCACCATGGGAACCAAGAGCTCAAACACAGCTTCTAGTAACTTGAACAAGGGGGCTAAAATGGATTCCTTGATGTAGGGTTTAAAGTAAGATAATAGGTGTTTCATAAATCCCTTCTATTCGTATTCTGGAAATGAAGAAAGTGGGAAGCACCCACCCTCTCTGTTTTATTTGTTTAAGTATGGCAGTAGATAGCCATATCCTGCTTTTTCCATCTCATCCTTGGCCACAAAGCGCAAGGAAGCAGAATTGATACAGTAACGGAGGCCACCAAACTCACGCGGTCCATCTGTGAAAACATGGCCCAAGTGAGCATTCCCCGACCGAGAACGAACCTCAATTCGCTCCATTCCATGACTGAGATCCTTGTAATAATGAATCAATTCCTTGGAAATCGGACGGCTAAAACTTGGCCAACCACAACCTGAGGCAAACTTATCCTTGGCAAAAAAGAGTGGCTCACCTGTCGTAATATCTACATAAATTCCCTCTTCAAAGGTTTGGTCATAGGCATTGGTAAATGGAGCCTCTGTGGCAGCTTCTTGGGTAACACGATAGGATTCTTCAGATAAACTGCCCTTTAACACATCTTGACTAGGCTTTTCATAGTTTGCTGCATCAATCAATGGCTTCTCAGCATCGGTCACATCGATATGACAGTAACCTGAAGGATTCTTCTTAAGATAGTCTTGGTGGTAATCTTCAGCAAGAATGTAGTGGCGAAGTTTCTCCACCTCTACTGCAATCTTTCGACCAAGCATGCGCTCCTGCTCCTGCACCACTGTGTAGATAGCAGGTAGGTCTGATTCATCCTGATAATAGATCCCAGTTCGATATTGGCGACCACGGTCATTCCCTTGTTGATTGATTGACAAGGGATCGATGACTCGGAAATAATAAAGTAAAATCTCTCTAAGTGACACTGCATTCTCATCATAAATCACTTGAACCGTTTCTGCATGGTCTGTTTCTTTGAGCAACTGATAATTGGTCGTTTCGACTTGTCCATTAGCGTAGCCGACACTGGTTGCTAGCACCCCAGAAATACGTGAAAAATACTCCTCTAGGCCCCAAAAACAACCACCTGCTAGATAAATTTCTGCCATCTTTATTTCTCCTTTATCAAGTTTTTAACTAATACTCTTCGAAAATCTCTTCAAACCACGTCAGCGTCACCTTACCGTAGGTATGGTTAGTTACTTCGTCAGTTCTATCCACAACCTCAAAACACTGTTTTGAGCAGCCTGCGGCTAGTTTCCTAGTTTACTCTTTGATTTTCATTGAGTATAAACTTCTTTTCAAAAAAAGGACAGGAAGCCCTCTGGTCAAGAGTTTCCCCATCCTATCATCTATTCTTTATTTTGCTTCGACACGGACACCTTGGGTATCAACTTTCAAGTCATGAAGTTTTCCTTTGAAGGGTTGCTTTTCCAATTCTGCCTTAATCGTTGGCATCTTGTCATGAGAAGCCAGGACCATAACTGTCGGCCCAGCACCAGAGAGGTAGGTTGCATAGGCACCATTTTCTTTGGCTACTTGCTTAATCGTCGCAAATTCTCTCACCAAGTCCTGACGATAGCGCTCGTGGAAGAGGTCTCCCTCGATTGCTTGCCCAGCAGTCACCATGTCTCCTGCCAACAAGGCCGCAACCGCAACATTGGCGATAGAACTAGCTGCAACAGCTTCCTTATAGGACAATTTCTTAGGCAAGACACCACGGCTGTCTCGAGTACGCAATTCATAGTTTGGAATGTAGGCTAGGAAATTACACTCTGGGAAGTCTGCTACGATAGCAGAAACTTGTCCATCAACAGAGCTTGCAATAACGAGATTACCATAAATTGCTGGAGCCACATTGTCAGGATGGCCTTCAATCTTAGTCGCTAACTGCAATTTTTCATGGTCTGATAAGTTGAGCTGACCCAGTTGGTTGGCTAGTTCAATCCCAGCAACAATAACCGAGCTGGAAGAACCCAAACCACGCGCCAAGGGAACATCACTGGTCATTTTCAAGCGTCTTGGTTGCAAGTCTGGTACAATTTGCAAAGCAATTTTGAGCAAGAGATTGCGCTCGTCATGTGGAATCCATTTGCCAATCTGGTGTTCAATCAGCCACTCATCTCGTTCTTCACAGACCTCTATTTGAAGATACTTGGTTACAGCTACACCGACCGAGTCAAAACCTGGCCCAATATTGGCACTGGTTGCAGGTACAATAATTTTCATCTTATTCTCCTAGCACCTTGAAGGTATTCAAGAGGTCAAATTCTGAAACCTTCTTCAATTCAGCTGAGACATTTTCAAGCTGGGCTTTATTAATCTTGTGTGTGATGATCACGACACGCGCCTTGTCCCCCTCTTTGCCATCTTGGAGAATTTGCTTGAAGGAAATATCTTGAGCATTGAAGATTTCAGCCAATTTCAAGACCTGACCTTTTGAGTCTGGAGCCAAGATTGAGAAGTAGTAATTAGCTTTGACATCCTCAGGATTTGCCAAGACCAAGTCACGGCTATATTCGTTGAAGTCTTTGCCAATGGTTCCATCATTCAGGCGACGAACGATACGGACAATATCCGCCACAACACTTGTTGCAGTTGGTTTTTGACCAGCACCTGGTCCGTAGTACATAGACTCACCGATACCGATAGATTCTACAAAGACAGCGTTCATTACCCCATTTACACTGGCAAGTGGATGCGCTTTAGGAAGGAAGGTTGGAGTCACTTCTGCAGCAATTCCTGAAGAAGTTTCCTCGATAGAACCAACCAATTTCACTACATAACCAAGGTCTTGGGCTACAGCTACGTCTTCTGGTGTGATATTGCGAATCCCCTTGTGGGCTACATCATCAAAAGCAACCTTCATACCAAAGGCAAATTGGCTCAAAATAACCATCTTGTAGGCTGCATCAATCCCATCTACATCATTTGTCGGGTCGCTTTCTGCAAAACCAAGTCTCTGCGCTTCCGCAAGAGCATCATCGTAAGACCAGCCTTCTTCCACCATCTTGGTCATCATGAAGTTAGAAGTTCCGTTGACTACTCCAAGCACGCGCGTGATTTTATCAGAAGCCAACGAATTTGCTAAAGTACGAAGAATTGGAATACCACCAGCTACTGCTGCTTCGTAATAAAGTGCTACCTTATTAGCTTTAGCGATTTCTAACAATTCTGCTCCATGGACAGCCAAAAGGTCCTTGTTAGCAGTAACAACGTGTTTCCCAGCTTCCAAGGCACGAGTGATAAAGGTTTTAGCTGGTTCGATACGCCCCATCAATTCCACTACGATCGTAATGTCTTGGTCTGATAAAATGTCATCCACATTGGTTACAAAGTTAAAGTCATTCCCTGCTGCAAGCAAGCGATTCTTTTCATCTTCATCCTTGACCAATACCTTAGCAACTTCAATCTCTGAATGTGCTGATTGATTGATTTTTTCTCCATTTTCCTTTAGGAGGAAAGGCACACCACTTGCAACGGTACCAAATCCTAGTAAAGCAATTTTAACTGTCATGTTTGTCTCCTCGAAATTTTCTAATATAGCCATTATAACAGAATTTTGTGAAAATTCCTATCATAGTAATTCACTATTTCAGTATAGAAAAGAAAAAACGAATCAAACGATTCGCTCTTCTTATAATCTAGAAATAGCTTTCCAGAAATGATTATCCGATTTTTTGCAGATTGAGCACAGCATCGTGATTCATCAAGACTTGGCCATACTCTTGCAAGACTGAACGACTGATGTCACTATCGTCTGCAAACTCGCGCATACGGGCCAAAAGCCACGCTGGATATGGACTTGGATGATTTTCAATATCCACTAGAATGGTCAAATAATAGCGCTCATTCATCTTGTAGAGTTCAGAAGTTTCCATCTCAAATGTCACTGTCTTGGCAAAAGCCACCAAATCAGCTAACTTAGCAAAAGAAAGGATGTAGTAGATGTAAGGCTCTTTCTTGCTCTCAACTTCTTGTTCAGCCTGTTCCTGCTCTTCTTCCTTGGCTTCGACTTGCTCTAGAGATTGAATCGCTTCGATATCATCCTTAGTTTTGTCCGCGATACTTTTTTCCAGGGTTTTGATAAATTCATCTGGCGACATTTGAGCCAATTCTTCCATGTCTGGCAAATCCGATAAGTCTTCAAAATCTAGATTTTGGTCAATCTTGGACTTGGTAACAAATACGTCCACCTTATCCGGTTTTGGAGTCACACGGAAGCTCAACATACCTGTATCCAAAAAGCTATCAGGCATCTCTAACTCATCCAAGATGGCATAAAAGAACTCTTCTGTTTTTTCTTGAGGAACGAGAAAGTCAGCAATCTCCATGCCTCGATCCATCAAATCCTCTAAAGACATCGTGATTTTTAAAGTTGTATCACTGATTTGTTTCATTTTCATTGCTAGTAACCTCATACTTTCAGTTCTATCTATTATACTAGATTTTTACGATTTTATCAAAAGAATGAAGCGAGAATGTGATATAATACTAGAGACCATTTTACAATACAAGAAAGAAAGTACAATGAAAAATATAAAAGTTAATGCACTGGCTAGCTTGCTAGTCAATGTTCTCAATATCGTTTTTCCGCTGATAACCAATCCCTATCTAACACGGATTCTCAGCAAATCCAACTACGGTTATTTCAATACTGCTAATACTTGGGCAAGTTTTGTCATACCACTAGCTGCTTTTGGAATCTACAACTACGGGATTCGTGCTATCAGTAAGGTCAAGGATGATAAGAATAAAATCAACTATGTCTTTTCTAAGTTGTTTTATATCTCAGTTTTCACCTCTCTCCTGACGACTGGTATCTACTTCCTCTTTATCTTCTTTGACACCAGCATTGAGAACCTGAAAGTCCTTTACTACATCCTAGGAGCTCAGGCACTCTTCCAATTCCTCAATATCGAATGGATGAACGAGGCTTATGAAAACTATGCCTTCATCCTTTACAAGACATTGATTATTCGGATTACCATGCTGGTCGCCATCTTTGCCTTTGTCAAAACTGCTGATGATATCGTTCCTTATGCTATCGTCATGACAGCGACAACTATCCTCAACTACCTCCTTAGTTTTCTTTGGATCAAGAGAGAAATTTCCTTTATCAAAATTGGTTTCATCGAGTTAGCTAAGGCTTCTAAACCACTCTTTACTATGCTTCTCTTGGCAAATGCCAATATGCTTTATACCTTGCTAGATAGAATGTTTATCACCAAGGGACCAGATGAAAACTATATTTCTTATTATACAATTGCCTATAGCATCGTTATGCTGATTGCAGGTGTCTTAAGTGGAGCTATCAGTGTCAGCATTCCACGTCTCGGCTACTACCTCGGGAAAAAGGATTACAATTCTTATAATTATCTTGTAAATCAAGCAGCATCATTATTCTATTTTCTCATGATTCCAACTAGTTTTGGGATTATGATTTTGGGAAAGTACGCAACGGTTATCTACTCTTCTGAAAAGTATCTTGAGGCAGGTATCGTGACCAGCGTCTTCGCCTTTCGAACCATTATCTGGGCTATTGAATTGATTCTTGGTAAGCAAATTATCTTTATCAATGACCACGAGAACCGCTTGACCGCTTTCTACTTTGCTGGTGGGGGAGCAAATCTCCTCTTCAACTGTATCTTGTATATCAATAATATTTTTGCCCCTGAGTATTATATTGCTACTACCATTATTGCGGAAGCCATCGTTGTTCTCTTAGAAATTCATTTTATTAGGAAACACCAACTGATTAGTTTAAAAGAAATCTTTGTGACCTTAACACGTTATGGTCTCATATCCCTTGGATTTATCCCAATCTTCTATATTTTCAAGATGATTTTCCAAATCAGTTCCTATACGGTGAACCTCAATATGATTTTCATGGTTCTTTCTACCATAGCTACTTGTGGAATCTACTATCTCTTAACACTCTTTCTCACTAAGGATAAAACACTTCACTATGCACTGAACCTAGTATTAGCTAAGATCAAAAGAAACTAAAAGAACACCCTACTGATAAACGCTCGTTTATCAGTAGGGTGTTTCTTATTTATTCTTTTTCTTTCTTGTCAGAAGTATTGGCTTCTAGATTTGAATCTTGTTTTGGCTGTTCAGCACTAGAGGAATTAGCTTCTTGTTTCTGTTCTGGCTTGACTACATCGCTATTTACAGCAGCAATAGTCTGTCTCCAAATGCCTTCCTCGTTTACCTTATAACCATCAGGCGTAGTTGCATTTTTCAACAAGGAACCATCTGTTTGGAAATAGTACCAATTACCATCAAGTCGTTTCCAACCGGTCTGCATTGCTCCTGAGTCATCGAAGTAATAATGATCACCATTTACTTTATGAAGGCCAACCAACATGATGCCATCTTCAGGATTGAGATAATACCAGATTCCTTTATCCTTTATCCAACCTGTCTTCATAGCTCCACTTACTTCAAAGTAACGATAATGATTATCAAACCATTTCCAGCCTGTTTGCATAGCTCCTGATGCACTAAAATAATACTGCTTACCATCTACTTGTTGGAAACCAACCAGCATGATACCTTCCTGATCTTCAAGATAATACCATGTTCCTTGATCCTTCAACCAACCAGTTTTCATAGCTCCTGAGTCAGCATAATAATACCAGTGTTTATCAAGCCACTGCCAGCCTGTTTGCATGGCACCGCTGGTATTCAAATAGTAGCGCGTACCATTGATTTCTTGTTTCCCAATCTGCATAATACCATCTTGATTTAGATAATACCACTTCTCATTATCCTTAATCCAGCCTGTTTTCATAGCTCCTGAGTTCGCATAGTAATACCAATGGTTCTCTAGCCATTTCCAGCCAGTTTGCATGGCACCACTAGCGTTCAAATAGTAACGAACACCATTTATATCTTGTTTTCCAGTGAGCATGATACCATCTTTGTCCAGATAATACCAAGTATCCTGATCCTTGATCCATCCAGTTTTCATAGCTCCAGAACTTGCAAAATAGTTCCAGTGACCATCAACAAAGGCCCAGCCAGTTTGCATGACACCTTCTTGATTAAAGTAATATGTGCTTCCATTGATATTCTTTTTACCGATAGCTCGTAACCCATCCTCATCATAGAAATACCAATCTGAGTCAATCTTTTGCCAAGTTGAAGGCTTACCTGCTGTTTGGAGTGCTCCACTGTCTGCAAAGAACATCTTCTTGCCATTAAAGACTTGATGTCCTGTTAACATCTTACCATCTTCTGCAAAGAGATATTTCTTCCCTCCAATTTCAGAAAGCTCACTAAATCGTCTAGCGCCATTTGATTGGATATAATACCAAGAGCCATCCAGCTTGAACCAACCGCCTGTTTGCATTTTACCATTTGAGTTGAGATAGTAATCATTGCCCTTAGCATTTTCTCCCCAATCATCATTAAGGTGAAGCCAGCGACCTGCTTGCATTTGTCCTTTTCCATTAAAGAAGTAAGTGGCTCCGCCAATCTCTTTCCAACCGATAGCCATTTCCCCATCACTTAAACGATATTTCCAGTAGCCACCTTCTTGATACCATTTTTCGTCAACTACAGGGATGTCAGGGAATAGATTAGAAACATTGGCAAATCCGCTATCACTAATATCAAAAACAGTTGCATCCTGAGTTTGACTAGAAGCTCTGAGAACTTGAATATTTTTCTTTTGGAGATATTCTCTGGTTGAAGCAACATTAATATCACCACCAGTTGTCTGAATAATCATCTTTGGAGATAGGTTTTCAAGAAAATTAATCGTATTTGAAATTGTCGCATCATAATGATGGTTCCATTTCATCATATCAACCTTGCCGATAACTGGACCTAACTTATCTTCTGCTCCTTCGGCGTTATCCAAATCTCCACCAAGATAGATTTTCTTTCCTGCCACAGTTACCACTGAAACGATTGAGTTTGAGTTATCATCTCGAACTTTTTTCAGGTTGCCATCAGCGTCATATTCATTTTTATAATTATAGAGTTGAATATCCATATCACCTAATTTAAAGTGACTATCCTCATCTGTAATGTTCTGAATAAGAGTAACTCCTCGTTTTTGTACGGCTCTCAAAGCATTATCGTAATTAAAAAGATTATCCCAGAGTCCCCAGTGTGAGGTAATTCGTTCATCTGAATATTTTTTCAAATAAAACTTATCAACTTGATAACGATTAAGTATCTCATCTGCTCCACCGATATGGTCACTATGAACATGAGTTCCCAAAATAAAATCTAATTTTTTAACTCCAACTTGGTCAAGATGGCGAATCAAACGGTCCTCCAAGACTTGATAATTTTTCATGGAAATTCCCCAACGACTTGGATAGCGAGAGTCACTCCCATCAGGGAAATCATAGTCTTCACCCATATCAATCAAGGCATAATGACCATTACTTTCTAGAAGGATAGCATCACTTCCTGACTTGGCCTTGGTGTTAATGAAATGGATACGATTACCTGAACCAGCGGTAATGATGTTCGCATCAACTTGTTGCGATAAACCAACCAACACAAAAAGGAAAGCAAATAAACTATAACTGACTGATTTAACTAATTTTTTATTCGTCATCTTGAACACTCCTTTCTTGATGAAAACAATCTCTTACTAATCAATCCAATAATTCTTATCAGTTCCTGGAACCTGCTGTTCAACAGGTGGTGGAGTCATATAATCTGATCCAAATTCGTAGGCAAGAATTTCATGGTATTTTCTCGGAGCCTTCACTACGATGTTTTCATATGGCATATCAATCAAATCATAAAGCCATTCTTTTTTGATTCCCTCTGGAAAACTTGGATCAAATATCGTACAGGTAAGATCTGTAGCTTGATTTATACTATATTTCAAAGCAAGGTTCTCTAATTTTTGATTCCAAGTTTGTGGAGAGCTTAGACGGAAAATAGCTGACCCAATGTAGCGAGGTAGATTTTTAAGTCCCCCATTCTCAGACTTGATGCCCTTAAAATTTAAAGAAGAGAGGCGAATAAGATATTGGTATAGTTTCATCTTTTTACGGTCACTTTTCTTCGTTGCGACACCATCATACGGAAATATATCAACACAGGTTCCCAATACGACTGTCGGGTCCAGAAGATTGGCATCTCTACGTGTTCTAATGTCATGAACACGCAGATAACTGTACGGATAGCCTTTTGTTTCTCTAAATGAAATCAATTTGTAGTAGGGATGATTCTCATTTTTTAAAACCTGATAAAGCTTTTCAAATTCATCTCGCACTAAGGAAATATCCGTATCATCATCCCAAGGGATAAATCCTTTATGGCGGACAGCTCCTAGTAAGGTTCCAAAATCAATAAAATATTTAATCTGATACTGTTCACATAATTCATGTAGATACTTTAAAATATCCAACTCCACTTGTTTTATTTCTTCAAGACTTAAAACTCTCTCAGACATACGTTTTATTCTCCTAATTTCGACTAATTCTTTAAACGATTTCTAACTGCGATTTGCTTACTTAGAACTTTTTAGTGATTTTCCACAGTTTAAAATCATGGTGAGATACTCTCTGTTCAAGAGGGGGCAATTGCATGTAATCTCCATAGTCAGAGGTCAAAATTTCATGGTAGTGTTTTGGAATCATAAATTCCTTGCCTTCAAACGTTCCCACAATCACTTGTTCCAACCACTCACGTTTCCAAACTGGCTTATTCATATCCTTGTAAATCAAATAGTCAACTTGCTCGTAGTCAGCAACTGCTCTAGATTTAGCAAGCTCATCAATTTGCTCAACAAACTTATTCGTATTTGTGAAATAGAAAATGACAACAGAAATATAACGAATTAAAGAATTTAGTAGACTTTTTGTATTAGTAATTCCCTTAAAAGTGTAACAACTCAATTGACGTTTCTTTATGAGTTTCGTCATCTTGTTTTTAAAGTCCGCGTCATCTTCGTAACCATCTACAGGGAAAATATCCACATAAATTCCCATATTGGAATCAATTCGTACATCTTCTTCTAGCAAGTAGGTATGGTTATCCTGCACTTTCATGAAGGGATAGACATAGTTGAGATTATTTTTATAAGACATCACTTCGTAACGTTCGTCAGGGTTAGCGATAAGATAGTCTTGCAACTTTTCATAATCTTCTCGTAACATACAGATATCCATGTCATCGTCCCAAGGAATAAAACCTTTATGACGAACCGCACCAATAAGACTGCCATAAGCTAGGAAATATTTGACACCAATTTTCTGACAAGTTTCATGAATGTATTCCATGATTCCTAGTTCCATCTGTTGAATCTCTCTAATATCAGTTACTTCCTGATAACGAATACCTTCATCACGTTTGCAAACAACTAATCCATAACCAATAATCAACCAAAAGATAATATTAATAAAGTTAGTTGAGTACATAATCTGACTTTCAAATAATTGACCGAACAAGATGCCAAAGAAAAGAATCATAATCAACTTTTCAGAGTTCTTTTTAGAAACAATCAAATAAGTCAAAAAGTGCTTAATTATATATCCTAGTAGAAGTAGAAAGGATACTAAACCTAAAATTCCAGAACTAACAAATATCGTTACCAAAATGTTATGGAAATTTCCACCAATAAGAGAATTTTGAATCTCAAATTTACTGAAATATTTTGTGTAATAATCTGGAACATTTCTTACACCATAACCAAAAATTGGTTTCTCACTTCCCATTTTTATAGCATTTTTCCAAATATAAGTTCTACCACTAGGTGTTGTTTCTATTAGATGAAGTTCACCTGTTTTTTTTATAACTGAAGAATTCGCTTCTGCATAAGATTGTCCTTTATTTAAGTCTAATACAGTCGCTTTCCCCGAGGATATGTAAATAGAGGTTACATAACTCAATCCGATGTTAGCAGCAGAAACAAGTAAAGCAGAAACAATAAAGATTAGAAATCGCTTAGCTAACTTGCCCCCATTAATAAAGAGACTATAAAACCCAATCATTAACACTAAAGATAATAAAGCTCCTCTACTTTGCATGGTTGCGAAATAAACTAATTGAATCACATTATTCAGTTTAAGATAGACAGAATATTTACTTCCTTTATGAATCAAATACATAGCCAAAATAATGCTAATGTATGAAAATATCGCACTAGCATTTGGATTAACAATCCCCCACAAACGTCCATTCATAACACCATAGTAATAAGATTGTTCGCCAATCTTAAATAGGATAAGGACTCTACTTACCAATAAACCAAACGCAAAAATTGCTGAAGAAAAAGATACAATTTGAACCGTATAGGCAATCCAGTCAAATAATTTTTTAAGTTGCCCTGATTGTAACATGGTAAATAATAAAACATAGGTTACCATGAAGAGGATTTCAATCACATTTCCAATCAGATGTCCAGAGCGATTGAAAATAGCTGATAGCAGATGACTTCCAGCTAAGAGTCCAAATAAGGATAGAAATTTGCGATCTACTGTGATTTCTTTCCACTTAAACAATAAGGTATAGCAAATATAAAGCACTACAATCGCTGATAATCCCTTGTAGAGGGGATTTGCTATCTTATAAACCAGTGAACTCATACTTAAAATCGAAACAAAAACAAATAGATACGCAATCCATAGTTTTGATTTTTCAAAGTATTCATCCAATTTTGAAAAATTCATTTTCAACTCCTTCTAATGATATTAGTTTTTTAATCCAACAATTTTCTTATATAGCCATGGAGAAATGACAAGTGAAAGGATCGCTACCTTGCGAAAAGTAGTGAAATAAGCATCCTTCCATATTTCGCGTCGATGCTGAACAATCCAAGTCCTCAGCTCGGCTTTCTCCTTTTGATACTCTTCACGTGAAGTAAAGATAATTTTATCGTAAACTGTGATGTACGACCAACATTCTCTATTTATTAATTCGTATTTTAAATTAGGAAAGATTTGTGAAACTTGAGCGATTATTTGCTTATAAACTTCTATCGTATCAAATACATACCGATTAACAGATGTTGTCGCACTTCCCTCACGATGATCATAATAATAAATCGGTTTGTCAATAAATACGCTACTACATCTTGTCTTTAGTAACAATTCAGTTAAAAATAGGGCATCTTCAGCTAGGTGATAATTTGTATTAAACTTTTCATCCGCAAGCAGGTCTCTCTTAAACAGTTTTGCGACTGGAAAAAATGACGTTCTGGTAGTCATCAGTAGTTCCTTCATAGTTTCTTCTGTTGACCAGAGTTCTGTTTTTCCAGAATGTGGAGGTAAGTCTGTTACAATGCCATTTTTGATATGATGTAGAGGAGCAATTACAAAGCCTACATTCAACCCTTCAACTGCACTAGCTAAAGTAGCTAGATAATCATTGGTGACGAAATCATCGCTATCAATAAAAGTTATCCAAGCACCTGTCGCTAGCTGAATTCCAACATTTCTGGCATTAGAAACACCAGCATTTTCGATATGGTAAACCTTGATATTTTCATACTGATTTGCTAAATGATCACAGATTTGTCCACTAGAATCAGTAGACCCATCATTTATTAGGATTAGTTCAAAATTGGTATAAGTCTGATGAAGAATTGACTCCACACATCGTTCCAGATAGTTTTCTACATTGTAGACTGGAACGATAACGCTTATTTTTTCTCCCATCATGCTCCATATTCTCCCTTGTATTCTGTATAAGACTTATCCATATCAGCGATAACAGCATCATGATGTGGTAACTGCTTGTCTGCTGGTGGAGGTGTCATGTAGTCTCCAAAAGCAGTGCTGAGATAGGCATCATAGCCAACTGGAATGGGCATCTCTGTCTCTTCAAATGGCAAGAAGAGATTATCCTCAAAAGATTCGATTAGGTACTTGTTTCTCATGTAACCAGGACCCGAGCATAATTCCGTGATTCCATCGCTCTCAGCTAGACTGTACTTGGTCATTTCTTTCTCAGCTTTTTTCCAAATGCGATAACGGAGAGATTTGGGAGTCAATCCCAGTAAAATACGGCTTCCCCATTTCATGATAGCTCCATGCTTTTCTGGAATAGTTTGGGCACAAAAGAGCGAATAAATCAGGGCCCAGCGAACCTGTTTCTTCCGCTCAGATGGATTTTGCGGATAATAATCCAAAGGCAACACATCCAAGGCCAAACCATGTGGTAAATTCAAATCCTGCTGATAAGGCTTGATACAGGTGGTTTCCTTGTCACGAATGGTAATAAAAAGATTGCGGTCTACAAAATCCTGGTTACTCTTTGACAAAAAATAACGTTCATCTGCATAACGAGGCCATAATTCTGCTAATTTTTCATAATCCTTACGAGGCATAAAAAAGTCTAGGTCGTCATCCCAAGGAATAAAACCCTTGTTTCGAAGGGCACCAATAGCACCTCCACCACAAAGATAACAAAGCAAATCATGTTCTTTACAAAAGGCCACAAAATATTCAGCCATCTCCAGACTACGAGCCTGAATTGCTTTTAAATCAGTCATGTCTCTCCTCTTCTGTTCAATAACGAGTTATATTGTTTTATTATACCATAAAAAAGTCTTAAAAATCCATCAGACACTAAGAAAAATCAAAGTTCAAACCACTAGGTAACTTCTCAAAGTAACTTCCACTTGCCCAACCAAAGTGGAAATTAGTCTAAAACGGATTTTTATGTTGGAATTAAGTTTGAGACGTTTGAGTTAGAAATGAGGTCTACTATGACAAAACAGAAACACCTTACCCTTTCAGACCGTAATGATATCCAATTAGGTTTAGAGCGCGGTGAAACCTTCAAAGCTATTGGACAATCCATTCTAAAAGATCCGACAACTGTTTCTAAAGAAGTCAAACGAAACAAACAAGTCCGAGAGTCTACATGCGATAACCTTCCTTGCACTTTGCTCGATAAGGCTCCCTTTGTCTGTAATGGTTGCCCTAAAAGAAGACAAAATTGTGGCTATCAGAAAATCTTCTACCTTGCTAAACAAGCTCAAAAGCAGTACGAACAAACTCTTGTTGAATCTCGTGAAGGGACTCTCCTTAATTCCAAGACCTTCTGGGACATGGACAAAGTCATTTCTGATGGTGTTAAAAAGGGACAACACATCTATCATATTCTCAAAACTCACAATCTTGATGTCAGCTCCTCAACTGTCTATCGACATATCCGAAAAGGATACTTATCTATCGCTCCTATTGACCTAGCCAGAGCCGTTAAATTCAAAGAAAGACGGAAAAGTAAGCTACCTTCCATCCCTAAAGAAGCTAAAAAAGGCCGTTCCTATGAGGATTTCCAAAACTATTTAGTCCTTAATCAACTAGACTCTTGGTTGGAAATGGACACAGTTCTGGGGAGGATAGGAGGTAAAGTCCTACTTACCTTCAACCTGTCTTTCTGTAACTTTATCTTCGCTAGGCTTCTGGATAATAAAACTGCCCTTGAGGTTACCAAACACCTCTATGATATTAAGAACACTCTTCACGAAGCGGACAAAGATTTCTTCCAACTTTTTCCTGTCATTCTTACCGATAATGGTGGAGAGTTTGCCAGGGTCGATGATATCGAAATGGATGTGCGAGGAGAGAGTAAACTCTTCTTTTGTGACCCTAATCGCTCTTACCAGAAAGGGAGAATTGAGAAAAATCACACGCTGATTCGTGACATTCTACCTAAGCGAACTTCCTTTGATAATTTAACTCAGGAGGACATTAATCTCGTCTGTTCTCATGTCAACAGTGTCAAACGTGCTGCTTTGAATGGAAGGTCAGCCTATGAGCTCTTTGCCTTTACTTACGGAGAAGAAATTCCTAAGCTTCTCGGCATTTCTAAAATACCTGCAGAAGACGTCTGCCAGTCGTCTAAATTACTCCAAAATAAGTTCTAAAAACTAACCTTTAACCCCATTCAAACGTCTCACACTAACTTCTACCATAGCGGAACTTAGTTTGGGAATTTAGCGTTCAAACCACTATTTTACTGGTGATTCGAACCTTGATTTTTCCTGTATTAGTCCCCTATCTAATTCCCATTGTAGAATATTCATCTCTACACAATCGTATCATAATCTTTTTCTTTTATTTTTAAAGTTTCAACAACCTTTGTCGAATAAGCTCCTTTCATCGTTGTATCGAGTTGACTAGAAATCATCCCTAGTGCTGTCTTTGTTGCTAGCGCTTCTGTTTTGATCTTGAAGTCACCATCTGACATCAAATTATTACGCTCATTCAATTTGATCGGTGAATAGATATGACTGATTAGTAAACGTTCCAATCCCTTCTGAATCTCAGTCATATTATTGTTCACTCCTGAGAAGAAATCATTGATCATTTCATTAAACATAAGCTATCCCTTCCTTTTTTCTTGTTCGAGTGTCGTCTTTCGACGATGTAAGGTATCTATATCCTCTTCTAATTTTCGTCGTTCTCGTCTATACTCAATCTCTTCTTTTTCAATACTTTGTTCCAAAGCGCGCTGATTTCTTATAAATCCTATGGATACTGCTTGGCTAAAGTCCGAAGCTATTCTGTTTAATCGTGCTCTTTCCTCAGTAGTATCCACGTCCACTTGTCCTAGGTAATGCTGCATCATCTGATACTTTCTTTCCATCATATGCAACAATTGGTTCCGTTTTTGCTGAAGGTTTTCAAATTGTTCTTCTCTTTGTTGGCGAATAGAACGATTGCGTTCATCTAATAAATCTAAATGGTTTTGCTTTGTTCTTAATTCCTGCCAGATTACTTGATTTTCATCCATTCTTTAAAATTCCCTGCTAACTCTTTATCATCTTCCAATTTTTTTTGGACACCATCTGCTATTTGCTTTTCTAAACTTTGAAAATCTTCGGCTAGTTTTTCTGATTTTTTTATTTTTGGATAGAAATAATGATCAAGATCATCTACGATTGTCGTACGAGATACTCCTCCATCAGAATAGGCTGTCGCCACCTCTGTAGGTGATAAAATAAAACCAAAGGGAACGTGATAAGTACTCGCTACTATTTTCTCTGCTTTTTGATGCGCTTGACGAACGATGGAACGAATCTCTTCATAACCAGCATTTGCGACTTCATGCAATCCCGATGAAATCGTTAAGGCATGTTCAGAGTCTAAAAAGAGTTCCTCACCACTCGTATAACCGCCTGAAGCCAATGCCTCTTTAGCCTTTGCATAGGAATACAAGCCACTGGAAACCTTATCCAAACCAGATGAATACCGTTTTTCAAACGATGAACGATCATTCTTAATTTTAAGACTACCATCTTCATTAAAAACATAACCGCCCCACAAGTGTTGAGAATATACAAAATCTACCTGTTGTGCAGAGTCCACATGATGCATCATCCCTACAACACCGACACTATCCATTCTATTTTTAGGGTAACCTATAGGAACCAAATCTTTATCATCAACATAATTATGAATACGATACTTTATCGCATCCACACGTTGCCGTTGTTCTTCCGTCAAGACCGGATAGATATTCGGGCCTTGGTAGATATAAGCACCTGAAATACGTGAAATGTCCCTAACATTAGCTAGGGCGTATTGGGCATTCATAGAACCAAGAGAGTGACCATAAACTGAGATTTTAGCGTTTGGATATTCCAACATTATATCATCTAAGATAGATGCCGCCGCCTTCAACTGAGAAGTCATTCCTTCTTCACCTTTCAAAATACTCTGAGCCATGGGAAGGTCATTTTCAAGCCAATCCACTTCCCATCCTTCTTCAAATGGCGCTTTAGAACCTTCATAGAGAACAGACACTTCAGAATGGTCTGGACTCTCAACTACGTAAACCTTCAACCCAGTCTCGTTTTCAATCACCTGACGGACCGTGCCGATGGTTTCTTTCTTTCCTTTATCGTTTTTGATTTTCAAGGGATCTGTTTCAGAATAACTTGTATACTCTTCATTGGCAATTTTTTGACGTTCATGATCACTATACTGTCTACTCACTTTTCCCCTCCGTTATCATTTTCTCAAATTTAGCAGAGTTTCCTCCGCCATCATTAACTAACTTTCCGCTACTTCTATCTTTATTAATAGTGAAAAACACATATAATTCTTCGTCATTATTTATATAAATTTTTAATTTGATTCCTCCCATTGGACTATGATTGATGGATTTATTATCAATTTGATAAGACTTTATTTTCCCTTTATTTGTTAAATAAAATTGATCCATTTCTTTCAAATCATCTTCTATAATCTTTTTGACTTCCTCACTCTCTACAATTCTCACCATCTCGTCTTGTTCTACTTTTTTCATCACCTTGTATCCTCCTACGCTTAATCCAACGATAACCAACAAACTAGCTAAAACGATTCCTATAATTTTTAATGACTTCATGACATCTCCTTTATGTTATTTTACAAATATATCAAGTACTGATTTACTTATAGTATACCATAAAGATTTGTCTGGACTCTCAACTACTAAAGCCTTCAATCCTGTCTCGTTTTCTATCACCTGACGGACTGTACCGATGTCTTCTATCTCTCCTTTATCATTTATGATTTTCAAGGGATCTGTTTCAGAATACTTTGTATACTCTTCATTAGCAATTTTTTGACGTTCATGATCACTATACTGCCTATTCACTTTTCTACTCCGTTATCATTTTTTCAAATTTAGCCGAGTTTCCTCCACCATCATTAACTAACTTTCCGCTACTTCTTTCTTTATTAATAGTGAAAAATACATATAATTCTTCGTCATTATTTATATAAATTTTAAATTTGATCCCTCCCATTGGACTATGAAAAATGGAATTAATATCTATATCATAATTCTGGATAATATTTCCTTCTTCAAGTGCCCCTTTATGCCTCAGCTTTAGGTTATCCTCTATAATCTTTTTGACTTCCTCACTCTCTACAATTCTCACCATCTCGTCTTGTTCTACTTTTTTCATCACCTTGTATCCTCCTATACTTAATCCAACAATAACTAATAAACTAGCTAAAATGATTCCTACAATTTTTAATAACCTCATGACATCTCCTTTATGTTATTTTACAAATATATCATGCACTGATTTACTTATAGTATACCATAAAGAGCGGTCTGGACTCTTAACTACGTAAACCTTCAATCCTGTCTCGTTTTCTATCACCTGACGGACTGTACCTATGGAACTTTTTCGAGTTTCTATATAAATATCATTATCAACTTGTAATGTATTATCATATTCTTTTTCAGCAATTAACTTTCGTTCATATTCGCTATACATAGAATCCATCAGTTTGAGTCTCCCTTTAATTTTTCCAGAGGTGGATTACTCCCACCGCCATTTCTTAATTTACCATCACTATCTTTATGTAAGAAAACACTAACTTTATAACTTGAAGAATCATTTATATACAAATAAACAATTATTCCTCCCATTGGATTATGTTCAAAAGAATCAACTTTATATGATTTAATAATTCCTTTTTCTGTTAGAGCATTCGGATCTATTTGTTTTAAGCGCACTTTAAAAATCTCTTTCGCTTCCTCACTCTCTACAATTCTCACCATCTCATCATGTTCTGCTTGTTTCATCACTTTAAATCCTCCTACGCTTAATCCAACGATAACTAATAAACTAGCTAAAACAATTCCTACAATTTTTAATGGTTTCATGACGTCTCCTTTATGTTATTTTACAAATATATCATGTACTGATTTACTTATAGTATACCGTAAAGATTTGTCTGGACTCTCAACTACATAAACCTTCAACCCTGTCTCGTTTTCAATCACCTGACGAACTGTGCCGATTACATTAGGATTGTTATCAGTTCCAATATCAATTGGATCATCTTTCGTATACTCCGTATATTCTCTAGCAGCAATTTTTTGTCTATCATGTTCCGTATATTTTTGTATCATTTTTTCACCTTTTTTAACAATTCTGCAAGTTGAGCAGAATAGCCGCCACCTGAATATTCAATTTTTCCAGTAGTGCTATCTTTCTCTAATCCATACATTACTCTTAGTTTTGTATCTGAATTTACATATACTTTAAAATCAATTCCACCCATGGGATCATGCTTAATTGAGTCGATATCAATTTCATACGATTTTATTGTACCTTCTTTTGTTAAGGTCTCACTATCTAGATATTTAAGTTTGTTTTCAACAATCTTTTTGACTTCCTCACTTTTAACAATTCTCGCCATCTCATCGTGTTCTACTTTTTGCATTACTTTATATCCTCCTATGCTTAATCCAACAATAACCAAAAAACTAGCTAAAATGATTCCTACAATTTTTAATGGCTTCATGACGTCTCCTTTATGTTATTTTACAAATATATCATGTACTGATTTACTTATAGTATACCATAAAGATTTGTCTGAACTCTCAACTACGTAAACCTTTATTCCTGTCTCGTTTTCAATCACCTGACGGACTGTGCCGATATCTTCTATCTCTCCTTTATCGTTTTTGATTTTCACGGGATCTGTTTCAGAATAACTTGTATACTCTTCATTAGCAATCTCTTGACCAGAGAAAATCTCTTGTAAATAGGAAAATAAAAGAGTAGATACAAACATTTTAGGGTGATAAGACGGCTGACCAAAGGCATGATAGAAGGCGTCAAAGTGACAATCTTCCAAGGTATTCACCACTTTTTCAATAGTAAAGACAAGATGATCTTGTGGTAAGAAAGAACTGATTTCTAGTGGTAAAGTTGTTTGATTTGTGTTATAGTGAAAATGCATGGGATAGCCTTTCTAAATGGTTTATTAAGCAATTCTATTTTACAAAGACTATCGCAACCATGTAAAAAAGCAACGGCAAATCTGTACTGACCCCCAAAAGTTGGACAAATAATTATTGAAAGGATTTAGTTCTGTATTGCACAGGGCTAAGTCCTTTTAGTTTGACTTTAATTCGTTTGTTGTTGTAGTAATCAATGTAGTCCACAATAGCTTGTTCAAGGTCTTCTAAAGACCTAAAGTGCTTCTCATAACCATAAAACATTTCAGATTTCAAAATGCCAAAGAAGGACTCCATCATGCCATTGTCTGGGCTGTTGCCCTTGCGTGACATGGATGCTTGAATTCCCTTACTCTCTAGGAACCGATGATAAAAATCGTGTTGGTATTGCCAGCCTTGATCGCTATGGAGAATCGTATGCTCGTAGTGTTTCTCTGTAAAGGCCTGGTTTAACATAGCTTTCACTTGTTCTAAGTTTGGTGAAGTTGAAAGATTATAGGCGATAATTTCGCTATTAAATCCATCTAAAACTGGCGATAAATAGAGTTTCTGTGTGCTATTTGGAATGGCAAACTCTGTCACATCCGTATAGCACTTTTCCATTGGCCTTGATGCTTCAAACTGACGTTGAATGAGATTCTCTGCTTTCTTACCAATCTCTCCTTGGTAGGAAGAATACTTTCGTTTCCGGCGAATTCGAGCTGTTAAACCAAGGACTTTCATCAGACGTTGGACCTTCTTATGGTTTACTATATGACCACGATTCCTCAATTCAAGAGTAACTCTACGATAGCCATAATTTCCTTTATGGTCATTATAAATGGCCTGAATTTCGGTTTTAAGCTCTTTATCTTTATCAAGCCCATCCAGTTGTTTCAACTGATAATAGTAAGTTGAGCGAGCTAAACGTGCTGTTTCAAGAAGTAAATCTAGTCGAAATCCTCCTGAAGCCATTTCTCTAATTGTCTCTGCCTTTCTCGCTCTAAGGCTTCGTCCCTGTCTTCCAGCTCTTTTAACTTTTTTAGGTAGGCCACCTCAGTCCGTAAGCGTTCATTCTCCTCTTGGAGTCGCTCTAGTTCTGTCATTTCTTCCCAGGTTTTCTTCCGTTTACGTCCCATTTTAGTTGGTCTCCCTCTTGTTTTCTCAACAATAGTATACCCGTTTTTCTTATATTGTGCTAGCCAATTTGGAAGCATACCACGATTTGGGAGAGCATATTTGAGAGAAACTCTATCTTGAGACCAGTTTTCATGTAAGACTTTATTAATCATTTCTTGTTTTAAATGAGGAGAATAGTAACGATTTTTCCCTTTTTTGACGAACTCTATTCCGTAACGATCAATCAATTTAATCATGTACCTAAGATTAGAATTGTTTATCTCAAATTTATTTGAAAGCTTCTCTAAGCTATATCCTTGTTTTCTAAGTTCATAGATCTGAACTTTATCTTCATAACTCAATTTCATAATAAAACACCCCAAAAGTTAGATTTTTTCTGTCTAACTTTTGGGGTGCAGTTCAATCCGTTGCTTTTTTTGGAGATAAGGGACTATTGTCCAAGGATCGTTATTTTATATTTAAAGTATAGTTTTTTATTTGGAATTTTGTCTTATCTTATCTCATTCCCATCTGAGAAAGTTTAGTTTGATATTTATTTTGGTCTACTAAGAGTGCCTGTCCTCCATAGACATCATAGGCATCGACCCAATCACCCAGTTCTGGAACTGTTAATCTCTCAATGCCGTTTTGTGCTCCATTTAGGAAGGATAAACCATTGGTCAATAAGAAACTATAGGGAACGTTCGTAGAGGTCATCCCAAAGACCTTACCAAGTGCTTCTGAACCAGTAAAGAGTTTGGTTGGATCCTTGAGTTGCTGCAGAACAGCTGTCAACACTTGCTGTTGTCTCTTGGTACGACCGTAATCACCTTCATCATCATCACGGAAGCGTGCATAATTGAGCAAGGTTGAACCGTTCATCTGCTGTTTCCCAACTTTGATAGTCTGGGTTGGAGACTCCGTTTCCGTAGCATGCAAATCATCTCCCACCGTAGCTTCGGTTAAAAGTTGACCTTCCAAGGTTGAGAATTTGGCATCAATTGTCACCCCATCTGGGAAGAGAGTGTCAATAGCGGTTGCGAAGGCCTGGAAGTCTACCAAGGCATAGTACTTAATGTCCAAGTCAAAATTGTCTTTTAGGACTTTTCGAACCATTTCTGCCCCTTTTTGTCCCTCTTGTTCCCCTAGTTCATAGGCCACATTCAACTTATTATCGGACTGCTTTCTACCATTAATGACTTGGCTGTAACCGTCTATATAAACCAAATTGTCACGCATGAAGCTGACCAGCTTAATTTTCTTATCTGAGCCACCAACATTTAGTACCATAATAGAGTCTGTTCTCGTCTCAGCACTATTTTGGCCAATCCGTCCATCCGTTCCCATAATCAAAATATTAACCCCATCCTTGGTATCTTGACCATGAAAAACTTCTACTTGAGCTGCCTTTGCATTGGCAGGTTTGTTTGGATCAGCATTTGAATAGCCTTTTAGGAACATAAAAATCATGCCAAAACCGACACAGGCTAAAAGGGCAAGCAGTCCGGCAAAAATACGCCCCCAACGAATCTTACGTTTTTTAGGTTTAACCTTTGGTTGAGAATAGTTTTTATGGTATTTTTTTGCACGACTACGGTTACCATAAGATGGAAGAGGAGACTGATTGATTGGTTCCATGAAAGGCTCTTCCATATCATGATTTTCATCATGAATTTCTGGAGAACCTTCACTACCACCAGCCATATTTAACTTACCTTGCAGGTAAGCAAACTCTTTTTTCTCTCGTTCATTGAGGTAATGAATGTTCTTAAAAAGATAGTCATAGCGCAACTGCTCATGATGACTTAAGGGATTTTCTTTACTCATCTTCTCTCCTTTCCATGGTCTGATATTGGATAAATAGGATAGGCCCCCAAAACTTTATACTGGATTCCAATCGATTCTAATTCTTTTTGGGCAAAGTGGACCAGGTCCTTATCAGCGTAGTCCACATCGATAATGAAAAAGTATTCTCCCAGTGCTGTCTTGAGTGGACGACTTTCAATTTTTGTCAGGTCAATTCCTCGCCAAGCAAAAGTCGACAGGGCCTTGTAGAGTGCACCGGGAAGGTTGTCAGGTAAGGTCAGGGCCAAACTCATTTTTTCAGTTTGTGCTTTCAAAGGAATAGCCGCACCTTCAGCTCCCAGAACCCAGAAACGTGTGAAATTGGCTTCCATTTCCTGAATATCTTCTGCAATCAGTTCCAAGCCATATTCTTCTGCAGAACTTCTAGGGGCAATAGCTGCATAAGGCTGGTCTGGATGTTCGGAAATAAAGCGGGCCGCATAGGCTGTACTGGCTGTCACCTCAATTTGAGCATCTGGATACTGTTCATCGATGAATTTCTTTCCTTGCGCCAAAGCCTGTGGATGAGAAAAAATCTTTTCAATCTTAGTGTGACCTGGGACCACCATCAACTGCTGATGAATGGGCTGAACGATTTCTGCTACTGCTTGAATGCGAGCCTGATGAAAAAGGTAGTCCAAGGTTTCATGAACACTACCCTCGATAGAATTTTCTACTGGTACCACAGAATATGCCACCAGGCCTTGCTCATAGGCCTTGATAACATCTGTAATATTGGCAAAGGCCTGCAATTCCTCATGAGGAAAAGCTGTCTGCACAACGTGGTGTGAAAATGATCCCTTGGGACCTAGATAAGCAATTTTCATCTCAGTTCCTCTATAATTTCCTCTGGGCTTAGCTTGGTCACATCCAAAATCCGACTAGCCACTTCCTCATACCAAGCCTGTCTTTCTTGGAAAATAAATGCTAATTCTTCCTTGCTATTATTTAGAAAAAGCGGACGCTGATTGTCCTTATCAGCTGATATGCGTTGGTAGAGGGTTTCAAAATCGGCTTTCAGATAGATGTTATCAGAATTGGTCTTGAGCAAGTCACGATTTCGTTGAGAAATGACCACTCCTCCACCAGTTGACACAACTTGGTCCCTTTGTAGTAAATCGTCTAGGACTTCTGACTCTATCTGACGAAAGGCCGCTTCTCCCTTTTCAGCAAAAAAATCCGCAATGGACATACCTAAGCGCTTCTCTATCAGAGCATCCATATCAAGGTAATTAGGGTCCAAGCCTCTTGCAATAGTCGATTTGCCAGCCCCCATAAAGCCTAATAACACCTTAGCCATGAATCAAGCTCTCCAAATCATCAAAGAAGCTAGGGTAGCTGGTATTGATGGCTTCTGCACGGTCAAGCTCCACCTCTCCATCTGCTACCAAAAGAGCTGCGATAGCCGTCATCATGCCGATACGGTGATCACCAAATGTATTGACTCTAGCACCGTGAAGGGCTGATTTCCCTTTGATAATCATCCCATCAGCTGTAGGAGTAATATCTGCTCCCATGCTATTTAAGGCGTCTGCTACCACCTGAATGCGGTCTGTTTCCTTGACCTTGAGTTCCTCAGCATCCTTAATAACCGTTACACCTTGAGCTTGGGTCGCTAGGAGAGCAATAATGGGCAATTCATCAATCAAACGTGGAATCAAGGCACCACCAATCTCTGTTCCTTTCAGGTCTGAAGACTCAACAGTTAAGGTAGCAGATTTAGCGACTGGATCGATTTCAGTTATTTCCAATTTTCCACCCATAGCGCGAATGACATCAATAATACCAGTACGCGTTTCATTAATGCCCACGTTCTGCAGCACTAGACGAGAGTTTGGAACAATCAATCCTGCGACTAGCCAAAAGGCTGCACTAGAAATATCTCCTGGCACGACCACCTTTTGTCCTGTCAATTTTTGTGGCCCTTGAACTGTGATTTTCTTGCCGTCTACACTTAAATGACCACCAAATTGTTGTAACATATCTTCAGTATGATTACGGGTGCACTCTTTTTCGATAATCACTGACTCACCCTGAGCCTGCAAGGCCGCGAACATCAAGGCTGACTTGACTTGGGCAGAGGCGATTGGCAATTCATAGTGAATAGGTGTTAAGGTTTTCGTCCCTTTTAAGTGAAGAGGAGGCAGGTCTCGATCAGTTTGCCCTGAAATGCTGACACCCATTTTTTTCAGAGGAATCGTCACACGGTCCATAGGACGTTTGGAAAGACTATCATCTCCGAACATTTCAACTTCAAAATCTGCACCAGCAAGGACACCTGAAATCAGGCGAATCGAGGTTCCAGAATTTCCCATATCAAGGGCATTTTGTGGCGCTTTTAAGCCATCCATACCCACACCTTGAATAGTAATAACCCCATCTTTATCCTCAATGTCAACACCAAGGTCACGAAAAACCTGCATGGTTGAAAGAACGTCTTCACCTCGCAAAATATCATAAACCTTAGTCTCCCCCTCAGCCAAACTTCCAAAGATAATAGAACGGTGGCTGATAGACTTGTCACCTGGGACGCGGATACTGCCATGTAAGTGGCGAATGTTTGTTTTTAGTTTCATACTGGACCTCATACTTGCAATACTTTTACCTATTTTATCATAAAAAGCCAGAAATTCCTTAAAAATTCCTGACTTTATGATAGTTATTTTCTTATTTTAGCAATTCTGAAACTGGTTCGAAAACAATTTTTTCAATGTCAGAAAGGTAAATTGCCAATTGTTGTTGCTTGGTAAAGAATTCTGACAAGAGACTATTTCCTTGAATCTGTTTACCAAAGCCTTCCATTTTAGCTTGGAAGGAAGCATCTGGCATTTGACCTGTCTGTGCTAGTTTTTGAATTTCCTCTTGAAAGGCAACGTATTCTGTAAAGATTTTGCTTGCCTCAGCATCTGCTGCAATCGCATCTTTAGCTGCTTTAACAGCCTTATATTCTGCTAATTCGCGTAGGCCGCGACTGAGTTCGTTTGCACTATCGTAAATATTTGACATGATTTTCTCCTTATTTAATGACGACTGTATAGTCGGTATTTTCTGTTATGAGGTGCTCGGCTCGTTCCAAGTCTTGAGCATTTTTAAATGAAATTTGTAGAATCCCGTGAATATCCTCACGGTTTTCCTCATTGATGTGAATATTAACCAAGGAAGTTCCACGTAGCAGTTCCAAAATCCGCAGGATAACATCTTCTTCATCGGGAACGTCGACATAGAGGTCATAAGAGCTATCCACTCCACCACGCTTATGGATTTCCATGGCCTGACGTTGCTCACGCGCTTGATTGAAAAAGTTCCAGATTTGCTCTTCATCTCCCTTGCTGATGGCTTGCCCAATCGCTTCCAACCGTTCCTTGAAATCCTCAATGCGGTCTAGAATAGTCTCACGATTGGACAAGAGAATGGAAGTCCACATACCTGGCTCACTTTCCGCAATTCGAGTCATATCTCGAAAACCACCCGCCGCAAAGCGTCTTGCCATCTCATGCTTTTGAGCATAAACAGCAGTCTGTTCCATAAGACTGGAAGCCAGAATATGAGGAAAATGGCTAATCTGAGAAGTGACTCGATCATGCTCCTTGGCATCAATCTCGATAAAACGAGCATGAAGACCTGAAAGCAGATCCTTCATTTCCTCAAGTGTGTCAGGACTTGTCAGGCTCGAAGGCGTGAAGATATAATAAGCATTTTCAAAAAGATTGACGTCCGCAGAGGCAGCCCCTGTCTTGTGACTACCAGCCATAGGATGGGCTCCGACAAAACGAACAGATTTGCCAGCCAAATACTGCTCCGCTGCATCCACAATGGCTGACTTGGTCGAACCAGCATCTGAAATAATGACCCCTTCTTTCAAGTCCAAGTTGGCCAATACCTTAATGAAAGCAATGGTTTGTTTGATTGGCAAGCTGAGAATGATGATATCCGCAAGAGGAGCAAAACTAGCAAAATCATCCGTTGCACGGTCAATCATGCCTTCTTTCAAGGCGATATCTCTCGAAGCTTGACTGCGATTATAACCTAAAATTTCATAATCTGGATGATCGCGTTTGATACCTAGGGCCATGGAGGCTCCAATCAATCCAAGACCTGCGATATAGACTGTTTTTGCCATAGGAACTCCTTAATAGTTCTTTGTATAGTCTCGGTGTTTGGCTACTGCTTCTTTTAATTCCTCTAGATTATCTGATGAGAATTTTTCAAGGATTTCTTGTGCCAGAACCGTTGCAACAACGGCTTCCATGACTACACCTGCTGCTGGAAGAGCGGTCGGATCACTTCTCTCCACGGTTGCCTTATAAGGTTCGTGGGTTTCGATATCCACACTCATAAGAGGTTTATAAAGAGTAGGAATGGGTTTCATGACGCCACGAACAACAATTGGTTGCCCATTGGTCATACCACCTTCAAAGCCACCTAGATTATTGGTACGGCGAGTATAGCCGTCTTCTTTAGACCAGAGAATTTCATCCATAACTTGGCTACCTTTGCGGTAACCAGCTTCAAATCCAAGGCCAAATTCAACCCCTTTAAAGGCATTGATAGAAACAACAGCTTGGGCCAATCTTGCATCCAATTTTCTGTCCCATTGGACATAGGAACCAAGACCAACTGGAACACCTCCGACGACTGTCTCCACAACCCCACCGATGGTATCACCGTCACGCTTGATTTGGTCAATATAATCCTTGATTTCCTGTTCCCTTTCTTGGTTGACAATAGAAACTTCTGACTGGGCAGCTCTTTCCTTAATCTCAGCAACCGTGAGATTCTCAGGAACATCGATTTCCTTGCCACCAAAGACTACGACATGGTTGACAATTTCTATATCCAGCTCAGCCAAGAGGCGTTTGGCTACTGCCCCAACTGCCACCCGCATGGTGGTTTCACGGGCAGATGAACGCTCCAAAGAATTTCTCAAATCGTCAAAACGGTACTTGATTCCCCCAACCAAGTCGGCGTGACCGGGACGAGGATGGGTGATTTTTCGTTTGCTTTTAAGGCGGTCTTCAATGTCCTCCACAGACATGATGTCCAGCCATTTTTGGTGGTCCTTATTGATGATATCCATGGTAATAGGAGCCCCTGTCGTCTTCCCATGGCGAACACCCGAAGTAAAGACAACCTGGTCACTCTCAATCTTCATACGACCACCGCGGCCATATCCACCCTGACGACGTTTCAAATCCTCATTGATGTCCTCTGCTGTCAAAGGGAGTCCAGCTGGAATTCCTTCAATGATAGCCGTCAGACGGGGGCCGTGTGATTCTCCTGCAGTTAAATATCTCATACACTCTCCTTATTTTACCAAGTAGTCTTTCATCTCTTCCAGAGAAACTGGGTGAATAGTCGCTGAACCGAGCTCTGGTACCAAGACCAATTTCAAGGTATTGCCACGCGCTTTCTTGTCATGAGTCAAAGCCTGATAAAGCTTGTCAACATCCCAGTTTTCATAATCAACAGGCAAGCCAAATTTCTGACACATATCTGTAATGGACTGAGTTATGCCAGCTGGCATAAGGCCTTTTTCCTCAGCTACCTTGGAAATCTGCACCATGCCCATGGCAACAGCTTCTCCATGCATGACCTTGCCATAACCGGCCGTTGCTTCAATAGCATGACCAATAGTATGGCCAAAATTGAGGTAAAGGCGAACACCATTGTCCAACTCATCCTCAACTACCATCTTACGCTTAACCTGGCAAGAATGTTCAATTAAAGTCTCTGCATGTTCCAGAATGCTCTCTACAGAACCATCTAGCTCCGTCAAGAGAGCCCAAAGTGCTGGATCCTCAATCAAGCCGTACTTGATAACCTCACCCATTCCTTCAATCAACTCTCTTTTTCCGAGAGTTTCAAGAACAAGTGGATCAATCAGAACCCCGTCTGGTTGGGCAAAGGTACCCACCATATTCTTAGCAAATGGAGTATTGACGCCCGTCTTTCCGCCGATAGAAGAATCCACCTGGGCAGTCAAACTGGTCGGAATCTGAACAAAATGAATCCCCCGCATATAGGTAGAGGCTACGAAACCAGCCAGATCTCCAACGACACCACCTCCGAGAGCCACGATTCCATCGCTACGAGTCAACCCCTGCTTAACTAGAAATTCATAGACTTTCTGGACAGTGGTTAAATTCTTTCTTTCCTCCCCTTCTAAAAAGTCAAAAACTGCTACCTGAAAACCAGCATCTTCTAGGCTGAGCTTGACCTTCTCTGCATAAAGAGAAGCTACATGGTTGTCTGTCACAATGACTACCTTTTGTGGTTGCCAGAGTTCTCGCAACCATTGGCCAGCCTGAGCCAGACAACATTTTTCAATCTGAATATCATAAGGATGATGAGGAATATCGATTCTGATTTTCATAGGAGAGTCTCCTTTTCTTTATTGGTATTTTTCTGTTAAGGACTGCCAAATCTCTTCCGTTGGCATTTCCTTGCCTGTCCACAGTTGAAATGCTTCTGCAGCTTGATAGAGCAACATTCCCAGACCATTGACCGCTGGATTACCCTGCCTCCTAGCCCATTTCAAAAATGGTGTTTCAAAGGGTTGGTAAATGATATCTGCTACTAAAAGAGTTTCTGATAGGACAATGTTTTCAGGAACTGGAGATGATTGACCATCCATGCCCACACTGGTCGCATTGACAAGTAAATCCGACTCAGCAATCCTTGCTTGCAGTTCAGGAACATCTTCTAAAGCATACAAGTCCACTTTAAAGCCTGTCTGTTCCTGTAACTTGGTCAGGTAAGGTCTTGTTTTTTCCATAGAAACTGAACGAACAAAGACCGAAATCTGACTGACGCCATCCAAAATAGCTTGCCCCAAAATGGACTTGGCCGCACCACCAGCACCCAGCAAGGTCATCTTCTTACCTGAAATTGTAAAAGAAGGCAAGCTCTTAAAAAATCCCTTGCCATCTGTATTATATCCAATTAAATTGCCATTCTCATTGACAACCGTATTAACCGCACCAATCAAGCGCGCTTCATCGCTCAGCTCATCCAAATAAGGAATCACCTGCTCCTTGTAAGGCATGGAGAGATTGATGCCAAACATCTGGTAGCGACGAATATTAGCCACTGTTTCTGACAAATCACCCGCTTCAATCTCCCAAGCCACATAAGCACCGTTGGTAGCTGTCGCCTCAAAGGCCCTATTGTGAATAAAGGGGGAAATAGAGTGCTTAATAGGATTGGCAACAACGGCAGCTAAACGTGTATAGCCATCAAGCTTCATCCAAAATCTCCCGAATTTTTTTCATGTTAGCTAGAGAAATCTGACCTGGGGCACTGGCCTCATCTAAACTAGCAAAGGACCAGCTAGAACCAGTCACATCCGCAGTGATACGAGAAACTTTGCCCACCTTGCCCATAGAAATGGTCACATACTCCTGTTCAGGATTGAGGGTTTTAAAGCCTCGTGTATAGTTCATCAAGTCTAAGACATCCTGCTCTGTGTGAGCCATCACTGCAACCTTGACAAGTTTTGGATTTAAGCTCGTCAACTCTGACAAGATTTCCATCATATTTTCAGGTGTTTCTTGGAAATTGTGGTAACTCAAAACAAGATTTGGGAAGTCCAGCATTTCCTCAAAAACATCCTTGTAGCTGTAGTACTCAAAATCAATATAGTCTGGTTGATAGAGTTGCGCCACTTCCTTGATTAGATGGATATATTCTTCTGGAGAAAGGTCGATTTCTCCCCCCTCAGAGCGAGTTCGTAGCGTGAAAACCAACTCACGACCTGCGAATTTTTCAAAAATCGCTGGAGCCACCTGCAAAATCGCTTCCTTAGGCAGATAGTCGGCACGCCATTCAATGATGTCGGCATCCAGGTACCTCGTGGCATCCAGAGCCTGGGCCTCCTCTAAACTTCTTGGCATTACTGAAACGATTAATTTCATTTACTAACCTTCATACTAATCACCTTGAGGTAATTACTACTTTCATCTTTTTTATTATAGGCGAAATCTGCTGGAAGACCGTATTTGTTTAAAATCTGGTAACTTCTTCCTGCAAAGCCTTTATCAATTTGTTCTATAAATTTCTGGCGGGAAACATTGGCAGCATTGGTACTGGCAATGATAATCCCTTCCGGATTTAAAATCTCAAGACTCTGGGATATCAACTTGTGATAATCCTTAGCCACAGAAAATGTTTGTTTTTTGTTCCGAGCAAAGCTAGGCGGATCTAGGACAATCACATCATAGGTCAAGCCTTTTCGCTTGGCATACTTGAAATACTCAAAGACATCCATGACTATAAAACGATGGTCGTCTGTGCTGATTGCATTTGCCTGAAAATGCGCTTGAGACAATTCTCGTGAACGTTTAGCTAGGTCAACCGAAGTAGTCTGGCTTGCTCCTCCCATGGCCGCAGCTACTGAAAAGGCTGCTGTGTAGGAAAACATATTGAGCAAGGATTTACCCATAGCCAACCCATCCACTAAACTACCGCGAACTTCATGCTGATCTAGGAAAATCCCTGTCATCAAGCCATCGTTCATAAAGACTTGATACAGAACACCATTTTCCAGAACAGTGAAAAAGTCAGGTGCTTCTTGACCATAAACATGGGCAGATTCATAGTCCAAACCCTTAAAACGGATCTTTTCATATGCTCCTAACACCTCAGGAAAAACCTGTCTAAAAGCTTCTGAGATAACCTTGCGAATCTGATAAACATAAGAGTTATACCAAGAAAAGACAGCATAGTCGCCATAAAGGTCCACTGTCATACCACCAAAGCCATCTCCCTCTTGGTTGAAGAGACGAAAGGCAGTTGTCAATTCGTCTTGATAGTAGGCTTTTCTCTTTTCTTTAGCTTGTCTAAACAGTGCTTCAAAGAAAGCTTGATTGAAGGTCACCTTGTCTGTGCTAACAAACCAGCCCAAGCCCTTGTTTTGCTGAGAAAGGTAGGCAGTACCAAGAAAGTTTCCATCTTGACTATGAACTTCTACTTCCTGATCCTTGAGATGAACATCTGCAAGATCACTGGCTTCTAGTAAAACTAGTCCCTTTGAAAGCTTTTTTTCAACCCTTTTGCTGACTCTTATTTTATTCATAGTCCCTATTATAGCAAATTTTGTGACAATTCTCAAAAAAGAAACTACCCTTGCTTTTTTACTCTAGTTTTAAAAAATGGTATACTAATACTAATAAAAACTTAGGAAGTAATTGTGTGAGAATCAATTTTAACAAAATCCAAAAAGCCATCGGTACCAGACTGGGTTTTGTCCTAACCCTTTTAATCCTCTATTGGCTCAAAACCTTATTAGCCTATACCGTTGACTTCAATTTAGATATTCAAGTAGGCAAATTGCAGGGAAATTACCTTGCCTTTATCGCCTTTTTCAATCCCATTCCTTTGGGACTCCTCCTGCTGGCTCTAGCCCTCTATGCTCGGTCAACCAAGATCTTTTATGGCCTGAGTATAGCTATTTATAGCCTTTTGTTCATTTGGCTTTATTCTAATATTTTTTACTATCGAGAATTTAGTGACTTTATCACGGCCAATACCATGAAGGTGGTCAGCAAGGTATCTGTTGGTACTGCGGAACTAGAGTTACTGCGCTTTTGGGATTTCATCTATTTTATGGATTTCCCACTGCTGGCTTTCCTTTTCTATAAAAAATTCATCCAATTGGATAGGAGACTTTTCAAATTCCGCTCCAGTGTTGCCATCACTGCTCTCTCGGCCCTGCTCTTTTCAGCTAACCTTTTCTTGGCTGAGATTGAGCGTCCCGATCTCCTGTCGCGAGGATTTTCTAATTATTATGTTGTCCGTGCCCTTAGTTTGCCAGCCTTTTTAGGTTATAGTGCCAACCAATCATACAGCGCAAACAAGGAACGTGCTAAGGCTTCTGAGACCGACCTGCAACCTATTACAGATTATATTCAAGAACATTCTGCTAAGCCCAATCCAGACTATTTTGGCCTTGCCAAAGGGAAAAATGTGATTTATCTCCACTTGGAGAGTTTTCAGCAGTTCCTACTTGACTATAAACTCAACATAGATGGAACTGATCATGAAGTCACTCCCTTCCTTAATTCCCTCTACCATTCGCAATCAACCCTAGCCTTTTCGAATATCTTTAACCAAGTCAAGGCTGGTAAAACCTCAGATGCGGAAACCATGCTAGAGACCGGCTTGTTTGGACTTGACCAAGGTTCTTTCATGGTCAACTATGGAGGTACCAATACCCAGCAGGCTGCGCCTTTTATCCTATCAAAAAATGGCTACCAATCAAGTGCTGTCTTTCACGGTAATATCGGGACCTTCTGGAATCGAAATACGACCTATAAACAATGGGGCTACCAATACTTCTTTGATGCTTCCTATTTTACCAAGCAAGACAGTAGCAATTCTTTCCAATATGGTTTAAATGATAAAATCATGATGAAAGATTCTATTCAATATCTAGAGCACTTGCAGCAGCCTTTTTATGCCAAGTATATCACGGTGTCCAATCACTATCCTTATGCTAGCAATCTGACAGGCGATGAGCTTGGTTTCCCCTTGGCTAAAACCAAAGATGAAACAATCAACGGCTACTTCCAAACGGCTAACTATCTGGATAGTGCTATCAAGGCCTTCTTTGACTATCTCAAAGAAAGCGGCCTCTATGAAAAATCCATCATCGTCATCTACGGAGACCATTATGGAATTTCTAACTCCCGCAATCCTGACCTCGCTCCCTTGATTGGCAAGACTTCTGAGAACTGGTCGAATTACGACAATGCCATGTTGCAACGAGTGCCTTTTATGGTGGTCATGCCTGGCTATGAAAAAGGACAAATCATCAATACCTACGGTGGACAAATCGATATCTTACCAACTCTCGAACACCTCCTTGGTATTGAGTCCAATTCCTTCCTTCAGGTTGGGCAAGACCTCCTATCACCAGACCATCAAGAAATCGTTGCCTTTCGGACTGCTAATTCCTTCGTCACACCCAAATATACCAGCTACGACGGACGAACCTACTATACTGAGAGCGGTCTTGAAATCAGTAATCTTGATGAACAAGCTCAGACTGAACTAGAAATCGTTCGGCAGGCAGCCAGCCAACAGCTAAAAATCAGCGACCAAATTCAAACTGGTGATTTGATACGTTTCTACCAAGCAGATCATCTTGGAAAAGTTGATACAGAAAGTATTTCTTACCTCAATTCATTACCAATTCTTCAAAAGATTGAGCAGGAAAAAGGAAGTCAATCAACCAGTCTCTTTAGCCAACGACAAGGTAAAACCAGTACTGACCTTTTCAAAGCTCCAAGTTACCAAGAACTCCATCCAGAGTCGGCAGAAACCGAATCAAAATCACAATAAAAGATGCTCTTCCATCGTGGAGGAGCATTTCTTTTTAAAAATTTATCAAGCAAGCGATCAACTAGCTCATCTTTTTTCTATTTCTGCCAATATCCGTGACAGGTAGTAATGATAGCCCAAAATAGCAAGAGCAAGCAAGAGGATAAGAGCTCCTACTCCCAAGCTAATGGCAAGGATAGGGGAGAGAGACTGAACCAAGAATGAACTCACAATAACTGAAATCAACAAGATCAAACCATAAATTAAGAGTAAAACCATTGCTACTATACGATTTGAACGGTTCACCAAGTCCGTAATGCTACTCCAATTGGTTGACAGATTTTTCACATCCTTAAAGTAGTGGTGGCAAGAAAGGATGACACTGGCAAGGGTCCATACTACAAGAAGGTAAATCATCGAAAGGATGGGCAAGCCTAAATATAGAGAAAGACCAAGTAAAGTCAGAACTGGTAAAAAGGACTGGACAGCAAATATAATCCAAAATTTCACTTTCACATAACGAGCAAAGTCAAAGGGTAAACTCTTAAGAAAATCAACATTTTCCCTCTCTAAGGACAAGGCAATTGAAGGAAGGCTGGTGATATTGTTATTAACAACTGCTATAAACACTCCTACAAAAAACAAAGGTAACCAGTATGGAGGATGAATTTCTGGAACTATCTGATAATCTCGGAGGTTGGAAATCAGACCGATCATCATGAGATAAGGAAGAAAAGCACTTGTAAAAAGCACAGTAATCACGCCAGTCCCCTGTCCCAAGAGAGAGAGGTTATAGCGCAAAACCATACGGAAAAAGCCCTTTTTAGTAGTTGAAATCCTCTCCTTACTGCGTCGTTCTTTTATGACCTTCTCCTCACTGTTAAGTAGGATCACGTCATAAAAATGAGGAAGAACTTTCTTTTTGCTCAGGTAAAGCAAGAAAACAGTTAGAATTATCCAAGCGAGCAGACCCAGGATGGCTTCTGTTGAAAAAGGCTCCACTGCTATTTTGTAAAAGAGATGAATAGGATAAAGAAGAAGTGGAATTTCTTTAGTCTGATTACCTATACCTCTAGAAGTGGACTGGACAAAGAAGACAAATAATAAAGGTATGAGAACCCCTATCCCAATCATCACATTCGCAAAAATAGACTGATACTTTCTAAAAAGCGCAGTTTGAGCCAAGAAATGCACTGCCACTATCATCACTAAAGCCAAAGAGACAAATAATAAGACCAAGGACAGCAGCATCAAAGGCAAACCCAGCCACAGAGAAGGGGCTAGCCTAATGTAGAGGACTAGAAAATAAGCCAGGATTGGTATAATTCCAGCTAGAGCTGGCAAGAGGACAGACAGACCTTTGGCAATTATAATCTCTGATTCTTTAAAAGCATAGGGCCTATACGATGCCAAGTCCTTACTCTCATAAAAGACATTGTAAAAAGCTGTTAAAGAAGTTGAAAAGACAAGCAGCAGTAAAAAAGAAATCATTCCACTAAAATTGAACTGCACCCCAAAAGTTAGACAGAAAAAAATCTAACTTTTGGGGTGTTTTTACTATGAAATTAACTTATGGTGATAAAGTTCAGATCTATGAATTTAGAAAGCAAGGTCAAAGATTCAAACAGCTTTCGAAAAGATTTGGTGTGGATGTTTCTGGTCTAAAATACATGGTGACATTGATTGACCGTTATGGAATAGAAATCGTCAAAAAAGGGAAGAATCGTTACTATTCCCCAGAATTAAAACAAGAAATAATCGATAAAGTTCTGCTGGAAGGTCGTTCACAAAGAAGTGTAGCTTTGGATTATGCTTTGCCTGATCGTTCGCTGTTGAAAAATTGGCTGGCGCAATACAAGAAAAACGGGTATACTATTGTTGAGAAAACAAGAGGGAGACCAGCTAAAATGGGACGTAAACGAAAGAAAACTTGGGAAGAAATGACAGAATTAGAGCGACTTCAGGAGGAGAATGAACGTCTACGTACCGAGGTGGCCTACCTAAAAAAGTTAAAAGAGTTAGAGGAAAGGGACGAAGCCTTAGAGCGAGAAAGGCAGAGACAGTTAGAGAAATGGCTTCAGGAGGATTTCGACTAGATTTACTTCTTGAAGTGGCTCGTTTACCTCGCTCAACTTACTACTATCAGTTGAAGGAACTAGATGGACTTGACAAAGATAAAGAGCTTAAAACCGAAATTCAGGCCATTTATAATGACCATAAAGGAAATTATGGCTATCGTAGAGTTACTCTTGAACTAAGAAATCGCGGTTTTGTGGTGAATCATAAAAAGGTCCAACGTCTGATGAAAGTCCTTGGTTTAACAGCTCGAATTCGTCGGAAACGAAAGTATTCTTCCTATCGAGGAGAGATTGGCAAGAAAGCAGAGAATCTCATTCAACGTCAGTTTGAAGCATCAAGGCCAATGGAAAAGTGCTATACCGATGTGACAGAATTTGCCATTCCAAATAGCACACAGAAACTCTATTTATCGCCTGTTTTAGATGGCTTTAATAGCGAAATTATCGCCTATAACCTTTCAACTTCACCAAACTTAGAACAAGTGAAAGCTATGTTAAACCAGGCCTTTACAGAGAAACACTACGAGCATACCATTCTCCATAGCGATCAAGGCTGGCAATACCAACACGATTCTTATCATCGATTCCTAGAGAGTAAGGGAATTCAAGCATCCATGTCACGCAAGGGCAACAGCCCAGACAATGGTATGATGGAGTCCTTCTTTGGCATTTTGAAATCGGAAATGTTTTATGGTTACGAGAAGCACTTTAGGTCTTTAGAAGACCTTGAACAAGCTATTGTAGACTATATTGATTACTACAACAATAAACGAATCAAAGTCAAACTAAAAGGACTTAGCCCTGTGCAATACAGAACTAAATCCTTTCAATAATTATTTGTCCAACTTTGTGGGGTCAGTACAAATAAATGGGGTTTTCCTCAAAAGGAAAATGAATGGCTATATTACTAAAAGCGATGAGCACCAAGAGACTAGAAAAAATGTAAGAACTTAGGACTCTAGCGGAAACATTTACTTTTTTCCCAGGATTCTTAGCCTGCTTCTTTCGTAGGTTAGCCAGATTAGCTTCTTGAGATGAATATAGAATATTGATATCAACTAATTTTTTAATGACCTTGAGACGCATCTGAAACCTCCTCTTTTCTACCAGCAAGGCTAAGGTAGATACTTTCCAAAGACTGGTCTGGGTGGTCTTTTCTCAAGTCCTCCACGCTACCACAATAAATCAAATGCCCCTTTTTCAAAATGGCAATCCGATCACAGACTTGCTCGGCCACCTCTAGAACATGGGTTGAAAATAAGACCGTCTTGCCTTTTTGTGCATGTTCCTTCATCATCTGCTTCAAATCAAAGGCAGCCTGGGGATCCAAACCAGTCAAGGGTTCGTCCAAGACCCAAATATCAGGATCAGACAAGAGTGCCCCGATGACAAAGACTTTCTGACGCATTCCGTGAGAAAAAGTTTCAATGACCTGATAGCGATTTTCAGCAAAATCAAAAATTTTCAATAGCCTAGCTAGACTAGCCTCCAAGTCAGAGCTAGTCAGATCATAAGAGGAGGCGATTAATTCCCAAAATTCATTGGCCGTTAAGCGTAAAAATAAGTCAGGCGAGTCTGCTACGTAGCCAATCTTTCGTTTGATAGCCAAGCGATTTTCCGATAAATCCTGACCATCTACCAAAATACGACCACTGCTGGGTGAAATAATACTAACTAAGGATTTTATAGTGGTTGATTTTCCAGCCCCATTATGGCCAATCAAGCCCATAATCTCCCCATTTTCAATCTGCAGATTGAGATTGCTCAAGGCCTCTTTATCACCATACAACTTACTAACATTTTGAAATTCAATCATGAGAAATCTCCTCTCTTTATCTATGTAATTTACTATAATTATAGCGCTTTCATTTTAAAAATCAACATTTTATATAAAATAGTCAAAAACTTATTATTCAGTTTTACGCAAACGTTTGAGCTAACCGATACTTTATGATAGAATAAAGAACAAGATTGACAAGTAAGAGGAAACATCATGCAAAATCAAACACTCATGCAATACTTTGAATGGTATCTGCCCCACGACGGCCAGCACTGGACGCGTCTAGCTGAAGATGCTCCACACCTAGCTCATCTCGGTATCAGCCACGTCTGGATGCCACCAGCTTTCAAGGCTACCAATGAAAAAGATGTAGGTTATGGGGTCTATGACTTATTCGACTTAGGAGAGTTTAACCAAAAAGGAACTGTCCGCACCAAGTATGGTTTTAAAGAAGACTATCTTCAAGCCATTCAAGTTCTAAAAGCACAGGGAATTCAACCTATGGCCGATGTGGTGCTCAATCACAAGGCTGCTGCTGATCACATGGAAGCCTTTCAAGTTATCGAAGTGGATCCTGTAGACCGTACAGTTGAACTTGGGGAACCCTTCACCATCAATGGCTGGACTAGTTTTACATTCGATGGTCGCCAAGATACCTACAATGATTTCCACTGGCATTGGTACCACTTCACCGGTACAGACTACGATGCTAAACGCCGTAAATCTGGGATTTATCTGATTCAAGGAGACAACAAGGGTTGGGCAAATGAGGAATTGGTCGATAACGAAAATGGTAACTACGACTACCTCATGTATGCCGACCTAGACTTTAAACATCCTGAAGTCATCCAAAATATCTATGACTGGGCTGACTGGTTCATGGAAACGACTGGTGTAGCTGGTTTCCGCTTGGATGCCGTTAAACACATTGACTCTTTCTTCATGAGCAATTTCATCCGTGATATGAAGGAAAAATACGGTGAGGATTTCTATGTTTTTGGTGAATTTTGGAATCCTGATAAGGAAGCCAATCTGGACTATCTTGAAAAAACGGAAGAACGCTTTGACCTTGTTGATGTTCGTCTCCACCAGAATCTCTTTGAAGCCAGTCAAGCTGGCGCAAACTATGACCTTCGTGGTATTTTCACAGATAGCTTGGTTGAACTCAAACCTGACAAGGCTGTAACCTTTGTCGACAACCACGATACCCAACGTGGTCAGGCTCTTGAGTCTACTGTTGAAGAATGGTTCAAACCAGCAGCCTATACTCTCATTCTATTACGCCAAGACGGCCTTCCATGTGTCTTTTACGGAGACTACTATGGGATTTCAGGGCAGTATGCTCAACAAGATTTCAAAGAAGTCCTTGACCGCCTCCTAGCCATCCGAAAAGATTTGGCCTATGGAGAACAAAATGACTACTTTGATGATGCTAACTGTATCGGTTGGGTACGTTCAGGTGCTGAACATCAATCCCCAATCGCAGTCTTGATTTCAAATGACCAAGAAAACAGCAAATCAATGTTTGTCGGCCAAGAATGGGCTAACCAAACCTTTGTAGATTTACTTGAAAACCACCAAGGTCAAATTACAATTGATGAGGAAGGTTATGGACAATTTCCAGTCTCAGCTGCTTCGGTAAGTGTCTGGGCAGCCAATACAATCTAATAGTTCATAATAATTAAGCCAGGTCCAAACGGATTTGGCTTTTTTCTATTCACAAAAAGACCTACCCAAATGGATAGATCTTTATTTTCTTACAATTTACCTGCTACTGCATCCAACAATTCTTGGATCTTAGCTTGGTTGCTTCCTCCTGCCATGGCCATGTCTGGTTTACCACCACCACGTCCATCGACGATTGGTGCTAATTCTTTGACAAGGTTTCCTGCATGAAGGTCTTTTGTCTTGCTTGCTACAAGGACATTGACTTTATCACCAATAGCGGCAACTAGGACAAGAAGATCAGAGTAGTCTTTTTGTTTCCAGTTATCCGCAAAAGTACGAAGGGCACCAGCATCAGATACAGATACTTGGCTAGCAATGTAACGGTGACCATTGACTTCCTTCACATCCTTGAAGATATCGCCTGCGGCTGCAGCTGTGGCTTTTTCTTTCAACTCAGCATTTTCTTTTTGCAATTGACGAAGTTGTTCTTGAAGTCCTTCTACCTTGTGAGGTACTTCTTTAAGTTGAGGTGCTTTCAAGGTTGCTGCGACAGCTTTAAGAGCGTCCTCTTGTTCACGGTAGGCTTCAAAGGCTTCCTTACCAGTCACTGCCAAGATACGGCGAGTTCCTGATCCGATACCTTCTTCTTTGACAATCTTGAAGAGGCCAATCTCAGAAGTGTTACCAACGTGAGTACCACCACAAAGCTCGATAGAGTAGTCACCAATAGTAACAACACGGACTTCTTTACCGTATTTCTCACCAAAGAGGGCCATAGCACCCATTTCTTTAGCAGTGTCAATATCCGTTTTAACTGTCTTCACTTCAAGAGCTTCCCAGATTTTTTCGTTGACTTGCTGTTCAATCGCACGCAATTCTTCTGCAGTTACTGCTTGGAAGTGTGTAAAGTCAAAGCGAAGGAATTCAACTTCGTTAAGAGATCCTGCTTGTGTTGCGTGGTTTCCAAGGATATTATGAAGGGCAGCGTGAAGCAAGTGAGTCGCAGTGTGGTTTTTCATAACACGGTGACGACGATTAGTATCGATTGCCAAGGTATATTCTTGGTTCAAGGTAAGTGGTGCAAGGACTTCAACTATATGAAGAGCTTGTCCGTTTGGTGCTTTTTGAACATTTGTCACAGTAGCCACAACCTTACCTGACTCATCCAAGATTTGTCCGTGGTCAGCGACCTGTCCACCCATTTCAGCATAGAATGGCGTTTCCGCAAAGATAAGTGAGGCAGTTCCTTCTGATACAGCTTCTACTTCTGCATTGTCAGCCACGATAGCCACCAATTTAGAAGACAATTGGCTAGCATTGTAGTTGAAGACACTTTCTACAGTGATGTTTTGAAGGGTTTCATTTTGCATACCCATTGAGCCACCCTTGACAGCTGACGCACGCGCACGCTCTTGCTGTTCTTTCATGGCTGCTTCAAAACCTTCACGGTCTACAGTCATACCAGCTTCTTCAGCGATTTCCTCAGTCAATTCAACTGGGAATCCATAAGTGTCATAAAGTTTGAAGACATCTGAACCAGCGATAACAGATTGACCTTTTTCTTTCAAGTCAGCTACGATGCCTTGGGCAAAGTGTTGACCTGAGTGAAGGGTACGGGCAAATGACTCTTCTTCACTCTTAACGATTTTCTCAATAAAGTCACGTTTTTCAAGCACTTCTGGATAGTAGCTTTCCATAATTTTTCCAACAGTTGGAACGAGTTTGTAAAGGAAAGGCTCGTTGATTCCCAATTTTTGACCATGCATAGAAGCACGACGGAGAAGACGACGAAGGACATAACCACGACCTTCATTTCCTGGAAGGGCACCATCACCGATGGCAAATGAAAGGGAACGGATGTGGTCTGCGATGACCTTAAAGCTCATGTTGTCGCCATCTTGGTCATAAACCTTACCAGACAATTTCTCCACTTCACGAATGATTGGCATGAAGAGGTCCGTTTCAAAGTTGGTCTTAGCCCCTTGGATAACGGCCACCAAACGCTCCAAACCAGCGCCCGTATCAATGTTCTTGTGTGGCAATTCCTTGTATTCGCTACGAGGAACAGCAGGATCTGCGTTAAATTGTGACAAAACGATGTTCCAGATTTCAATGTAACGGTCGTTTTCGATATCTTCTGCAAGAAGGCGAAGACCTATATTTTCTGGGTCAAAAGCTTCTCCTCGGTCAAAGAAAATTTCTGTATCAGGTCCAGAAGGCCCAGCACCGATTTCCCAGAAGTTATCTTCGATTGGAATTAAGTGGCTTGGGTCCACTCCCACTTCAATCCAACGGTTGTAAGAATCTTTATCATCTGGATAGTAAGTCATGTAAAGTTTCTCAGCTGGGAAGTCAAACCATTCAGGGCTTGTCAAAAGCTCATAAGCCCAAGTGATCGCTTCGTCTCGGAAGTAATCACCGATAGAGAAGTTCCCCAACATTTCAAACATAGTATGGTGACGTGCAGTCTTCCCTACGTTCTCGATGTCATTGGTACGGATCGCCTTTTGCGCATTGGTAATACGTGGATTCTCTGGGATAATAGTCCCATCAAAGTATTTCTTAAGAGTTGCTACACCAGAGTTGATCCACAAAAGTGTTGGGTCATTTACAGGAACCAAACTCACTGATGGTTCTACAGAGTGACCTTTGGTTGCCCAGAAGTCAAGCCACATTTGGCGTACTTGTGCACTAGATAGTTGTTTCATATTGTCTCCTTATTTACTTGTTTAATGTGATTGGCTTTCCAGCATCTCCACATAGTCAATCGCGACACAGAGGGAAATGACTAGGTCTGCATAAGCGTCCTCAAGGACCGTTACGTTATAGGTAGAGGTCAGATGGAAGAGTTCCTTCTTAATTTCCGCAATCAGCTGATCGCGATCATCCAGCAATTTGAAATTCAAATCCCAGATATTGCCCTCGATACGAAGCCCCAGATTATCAAACTCATACTTATCTCGCCAGAAGGTCAACTTCTTACGAATGACAAAACTCGAGCCATCCCAAAGCTGAATCTCAAAACGAGGAAGCAAGGTCAAGATTTCTTTACTGATCTGACTAACTTGTTCACCAGTCGCATCATAGATGGTAAAAGTTTTGGGAATCTTAAAAAAATGATCCCTCTACCTGATAGGCGATTTCTCCCCTGTCATCCTTGATAGCGAAGCGTTCGCCTCCAAGACGAAACTTTTGTTTGACAAGAAATGTTTTCATCAACACCTCCAAAAATTAAAAGACAAGCTCATATCACGAAGGGCGAAAAACCGCGGTACCACCTTCATTCAATGAACTTGTCATTCTCTTATTCTTATGCAATTGTATGATTGAGTAGCATGACTTTCTAGCTTAGATGGCTCGCAGCACCGCCATTTCTCTGGACTAAGACAACTGAAAATCAAATCTCAACTTTCTTATTATATCGTTTTTTTAAGCTTGCGTCAACTGGAAATCATCTTAACTAATAGTAGTGAGGTAGGAGTGAAGACCTTTTAAAAATTTAACTACTAGTTTCGAAATGTAAGTAGTAATATTTAATTTATTTCTAAAACCTTTCTATCTAGCATAGCCCTCCAGCGCTGTTTAGTATGTACCCCCTATACTGATAAGATTCCACTCAGAGTAGCTTATCTTGAACAATTTTGGGGATTTTGTGTCTTCGTCATACACTACGAGATAGTGCCCTTCATCATTCCAAAACTTGCCCAATACCTCAGCGTCTTTCAGTTCCACTTTCTGGTTCATATAGTCGCTTTTATACTCAATTTGTGGTGCATCTTTTACCCCAGCAGTAGAAAAACTACTACCAATAAAGATAAAAGCATAAAACAGCACCACAGCAATTCCCAAGAATTTAAAGATTTTATAATTTGTATTATTGTTTTCCATGTTAGTATATTCCTTTTCTTTCTGTTTTGTGTTTTCTTAAATCCAAAGGGGGAAAAATACTCCCTTATCCCACTAGATCATTAAGCTAACTTTTTCAATCACTTCTTGGATCTCATCTAGCGATACTAGAAACCATTCTTTAGGGACAAAGCTCTCTCCATTTGGTGCTATTAATTCCATATCTAACTGCTTGTCTGCAAAATAATGATGAAGAGTCGTTTCTAATTTTCGAGCGCTGAAATTTTGAACCTCAAAACTAGCTACTAAACGGACAGGAGCATAAAGATAGGTTCCTTCTCTTTCTGCATTTGCTAACCGTTTTTCAATTCGATCCTGTGTAAAACCGATTTTATAGAGATTACGGATGTTGGCAATTTGAGGATGGCTACTCAAGGATTTTACTACATAGATATATCCAGTTGTAATTCGTTCGCTTGGACTGATACCAGTCATCACATCTTCTATCAATTCTGTTACCATTCGTCCATGGCGCGTTCTATCGTGCAGATTAGATACAAAAGAGCGGAGTAAGGCCTTCTTATTTTCTGTACCATTTTCATATACGAGATGAAGTTCAGCATTAGTATAACCATTCTTATCAGTGAAGTCTTCTCCTTTAGAAACAACATAAACCATTACTCCATTATCCACATAGAACATATCAGGTTTAATTTCTTTTTCTTTTATCACATCAGACTTTCTGACTTGACGACGACCTTCACTAATTTCATCATGAACACGAGTAAATAATCCCTGATAATCTTCAAAATTTCCCATCCGTTTACGTGTTCGTGTTTTATCCCGCGCTTGAATCGTTCGTTTATAACGTGAGACATCAAATAAAGATTTCTCAGCACTATTCACTGACTCAAACAATTCATCTGATAAAATATCTGTTAAACTAGCAGGACTTGAAATAGGGGGCTCGGACTCAACTATATCTATTTTTAGTAGCCCAAATTCATCATAAGGTTCTAACTTTCGGATGCTATCAGGAGATTTTCTAATACCATTCAATCGAGAAAATAAACTGCGTTCTTTAATATTTCTAGACTTTTGTGGCTCTTGCCCATTATTTTCTCTCACCCAATCTATGATTTCTAAAAATTTCTCCACTTCGTGATCTATAACTATTTTTTTCATAGGTTTTAAAGGAGCTATTAAATGTTCAAAATCAGAATCATTAAAAATGTCATTTAAGTTTTTGAAATCATTCATTACCGCTCTCCATCTTCAGCTTCATCTGAGACAATTGTAACAAAGCATACGCAAGTCTCTGTTCGTACTTATCGTGACTTGATTTATCTGGATGACGACCATTTTCATTTAAAAATTGCTTAATTTGAGGATAAAGAATTAACAGTTCTTCTTCAGAAAACTCCATCTTCTGACCATCCATATAGTCTTGTATTAGACGCAGAGTCGGAGCATCAATTTCACGTGATATAACTTCGTAAGCTCTCTGGAAAGGATTAATCTGATCAATTAAATCAATAGATAACTCATCAATATTCACAAATTTATCTGCCATTTTTAGAAAGTCTGTTTGCCCTACTCCCTCTTTCCGTTCAGCTGATTGAACTACCGATTGACTAATAAACTGTTGACGAACTTCTTCAACTTCAGCCCCACTTAAGTCAGGATAGATTTGTTTAATGATGGCTGGAATCATCTGCTTATTAATGACTTCTGCATCCGTTCCCGCAGCAATTGCAGTTTGGATACGCGGTTCTTGCAATATACTAGCACGTAAGTCATTCAAATCATTTTCTATGATATCCTTTGTTCTCTGTGTACTAGGCTCTTTTAAGCCTTTAACGAATATTTCGGCACCAGAAGATTTCTGGTCTTCTCGGTCTTTTCGTTTGAACTTGAAATTTGGCGCTAAAACAGACTCCATCAATAGACTAGCTGTAATGGCCTTCATAACATTATTCACAGCAAAGAAAACTTCATCATCTTGAGCATCTGGTTGAGAAATGAGATTGGTAAATTGAGCGTGTGACTTATTGGAACTATCGCGTGTTACTCGACCTATAATCTGAACAATTTCTGTTAGCGACTGACGATAGCCAATCGTCAAAGCATACTCAGCATAAGGCCAGTCAAAACCTTCTTTAGCCATACCAAGTGCGATAATGATATCGAGATCATCTAAACTGGTCATTTTGTTTAGGTAATCCTGTACTTTTTCACGTCCTTCTTCTGTGACAAGGTCTGCAACTTTCAATACACGACCTGTTTCCTCAGTAACTAACCATAATCCAGTCTTAGGATCTGGAACTGCTTGCCCTAGTTCATCTAAAATTCGGTCAACTTCATCATACTTATCCTTGGTTGATTCACCTGAGTTTACATTGGGAATATGAATGATAGTTTTCTTACTCGTGTCCAGTACTTCGTGCAAGGCATCTGTGTAACGACCACGATAAAAGTTATAACCCATGGCAAAACTTTTCAGATATTTGTACCCCTCCAACTGTTCATAATAAGTATAGGATACCTTATCAAATTTTTGCTCATCTTCAGGTGCCAAAATGGGTACAGAATCTCCACGGAAATAAGACCCTGTCATAGCTACTACATGGGCTGTTGAATTGGCTAATATGTTTCTTAAGGCATTTCCTAAAACTGAATTATCATCTTGAGATACATGATGAAATTCATCGATAGCTAGAAGAACATCATTAAAATCACTATCAGCTAGCTGTTCAAAGGCAAAACGCAAGGTGGCATGCGTACAGATTAAAGCTCTATCATCAGGAGACTCTGAATGCATAAAGTCTACAAACTGTTTTACCTTACTTTTACTGCTCCCTTGTTCAGTCAAATTATTTTTGGGAAGAACTTCCCAATCCCAGTAAAAACCATAATCTGTCAATTTTGTTGAACGAAACGATTTTCCAATAGATCTTTCTGGAACAGCTATAATAGCTTTTTTCAGACCTTGAGCATGTAATTTATCAAGAGCAATAAACATCAAAGCTCTCGACTTACCAGATGCAGGAGGCGCCTTAATCAATAAGTGTTGAGAAGTTCTCTTAGCATATACCCGCTCCTGCATTTCACGCATACCAAGTGCATTATTTGATTGACTAGCACCTGTACCATTGTAATTAATTTCAAATATATTTGAGGTCATTTCGCTTCCTTTTCTGTCATTTCTTTATACAGGTTCAATAAGACACTGAGCCTTTCTTCATCTGATTCAAAAGGCTTTTGCTGGTAGGCACGTTCTACGATACCATCAATTTTTTCATGTGCTTGACGAAGACGTTCGTTCATCGGTTTATTGGCTCCACCGTACAATTCAGCCAAGGTTCCACCTTCTTCTTCTCGAACATCTAGCATTTCAAAAACAGCTTCTTCAAGCATATTTTTCCGACTATCTGAAAGTTCTGGGATTGGGAATGTATTATAAACCAGTCCAGCTGAATAACTATATCGAGTTTCTAATTTCCCACCGATCGCTTGAAACCATTTTATATGCATTTTAGAAACAAGACATCCAAGTAGCCAAATTGGAGTATCATACACAATATAGCAACGATTTGAAATAATTGTATCGTCTCCCACAAATCCCATTGGTATATAATCTCTATCTTCTGAAGTAACAGCAGGAACTAACAGTTGAAACTTCCCTTCTATTTTCCCCTTAGAAAACATATCATCCCATTCACCACGTTGAACAAATTTCCATGGTGTGGATGCAGTTTCTCTTGTTCCAGCAGCCTTAGAATTCAGGCGTTCTTGCCTTACATTTTCAAATAATTGATGGAATTCCTGGATCTTATCTAATTTAGTATATTCATCTTGATCAATCCAAATAGTATATCTAAAATTTCCATTGATATACTCATCTGCTCCAATATACTTTTTAAAATACACTTCAGTTTCAGGATATCTTTGAACTAATTGATTTTTATCATCATTTGTCAGTATTAGATATTTACTTCTTGGCATATTCCCAAAGACTATTTTTGGAAAATTATTTAACTTCTCTGAATCATTGTGATTAGATACAATAATATCATCTGCAAAAGCTAGATAGGGATTTATATTCTTTCCATAACTCTCTCCCTTATCACTATATATAATTCTTTTCTTATCATTTTTATTTGAAAATCCAATGATAGTAACTGTAACCCCTGCATTATGGGCCGCGCTATTATTCCATTTAAACGATTGATATGCAAAGGAAATTTGGCCATATTGTAGAAGAACACTCCACAAAATTGAAACTTGCTCACCTTGATTTATTGAATTTGTTGTTACAAAAGCATATTGAGCATTTTTACCATAAATAAGGTGAGTTGCCTTATAAAACCATCCCGAAATATAATCTAATTTTTTAGAAGAAATTTCTGAACAAATCACATTTTCTAGTTCCTTCTTTTGTTCCAAGGTCATTTTTTTAGAGCCTATATACGGCGGATTCCCAAATATATAAACTTCATCATCTGCCTTAGCATTCAAAACAGTTGTCCAGTCAATTCTTAGGGCATTCCCACAAACGATATTCCCAGCTTCTCTTAAGGGGAGTAGCCTTGGATGGACATCAGCAAGTGCTTCTTCCATCTCCACATTCATCTGGTGTTCCGCTATATACAAGGATAACCTTGCTACTTCATGAGCGAAATCATCCAATTCAATTCCTGAAAATTGGGATAGAGAAATCTTAGATGCATCAGCAATCAATTCTCCTTGATAAACAGCTTTTTCATTTAAGGATTCACGAATTTCACGCTGTTTGATTAAGATATTAATTTCTAAACGACGAAGTTCTTTATAAGTAATGATGAGGAAATTTCCAGAACCACAAGCAGGGTCTAAAAACTTGATAGAGGCCATACGAGTGAGCAACTCTTCTAACTTAGGTAAGATTTGTCGCAATTCCTTGCGACGATGTTCCTCGCTAAAGTCACCACCTCCTATATAGTAGTCAGCTCGTTCTTCTAATTCCGTAAATGCTGCTCGTAAATTATCTAAAAACAGTGGTTTGATGACCTTCATAATATTGGGCACGCTAGTATAGTGCATACCCGATGTTGATCTTGCTTCTGCATTTGCCACGGTTTGAATCATGGAGCCCAAAATATCTGGATTGATTTCATTCCAGTTTAGCAATTCCCCTGCTTCAATGAGTAATTGACGAGTTCTTTTATTGAAAATAAGGTCATGATGTGGCTCTGAAAAAAGCTTACCATTTACATAGGGAAAATCTGATAACCACGACTCCAAATCCTGACGACTAAATTCAGGCATATCTAAAACAGTAAATAGTTTTCTAACACACTCATTCAAGTCAGAACCATCTTCAGATGTCCTCATCTTAATAACATTTGTGAAAGCTCCCTTGGAGATGATATTTGTATCTTCTGCAAATAGTAGAAAAAGAACACGAATCAAAAATAGATTAAATGATTTACCGTCAGTTTCAGTAATGGCAAGTTCAGGATTGATAGAAATTAGTTCATCATAAAGTTTGGTGAAACGCTCTGCCGCTTTTACATCAGCAGGGTTTTCCTTATCATAATCAATCTTTTCAATACCATTCCAAGGTAAGAAGAAATCACAATGGGCTGGTAAATCATTAAAAGAAATTGCTAGAGTCAGTCCTGTCTGTGTATCCTTTGCATATAATTCTTGAAAATCTGTTGTAATAATAAATCGAGATTTACGAACCTGACCATCCAACTCTTTATCAATCTCAGTCAGAGCAAGTAATGGCTGATTTTCAACTTTACGAAAATACAATCTGTTTTTTATTATAAAATCATCAGATGCCACTTTACTTGCTCTTGTTATGGTCGTTTTAGTAATGTCAAACAATGAAACAAAATCAATAATGAATGTCGATTTATTAAGATTCTCTACTAAAACCTTGGTTCTATCCTCAATCTCAGTGATATTTAATAACTTTTTAGCCATTAGATACCTCCAAGAAACGCAAAAAGCCTACTGGATTTTCAGTAGGTTTCAATCTATATTTTTTGCATTTTTTTATTAGGTTATATATATATATATATATATATATATGCATTTGCGTAGTCTGACTCATTTTGAACTCCTTTGGAATTAAATTTTCAGAGATGCTGTAAACAATACTAATAACTCTCACCCTAAAACTATTATACCATGATTTCTATTTTTTCTAAAAAACGAACCAGCTGACTGATTCGTTTTCATCCGTTTAGCTCCTACTTCCGATACATTTTAAATTGTAGGAAGAGGTCGCTGTATTTGCCTGTCCATTTATGGTTAAATTTCTCGTAAACTTCTAGGTGTTTCATGGTTTCAGCATCTGGATAGAAGGCCTTGTCTTCTTTTTTCTCCTCTGGGAGCAGTTCCTTAGCTGGTAGGTTTGGAGTTGAATAGCCGACATACTCTGCATTTTTGAGAGCATTTTCAGGTTTCAACATAAAATTGATAAAGGCATAGGCGGCATCTTGGTTTTTCACGGTTTTTGGAATGACCATATTGTCAAACCAAAGGTTGCTGGCCTCAGTCGGTACCACATAGCGTAGGTTTTCATTTTTTTCTAGCATTTGGCTGGCTTCACCAGAGAAGGTCACTCCGATAGCAGCGTTATTCTGAATCATGTAACCCTTCATCTCGTCGGCAACGATGGCCTTGATATTTGGAGTCAATTTATAGAGCTTATCCACTGTTTCTTCCAACTGCTGGGTATCCTTGGAGTTGAGGCTGTAGCCGAGGGAGTTGAGACCCAGTCCCAATACCTCACGCGCCCCATCAAAGAGCATGATAGAGTTCTTATACTCTGGTTTCCAGAGGTCGTCCCAATGCTCAGGAGCCTCATCTACCATGGTTTCATTGTAGACAATTCCTAAGGTTCCCCAGAAGTAAGGGATAGAGAATTTATTGCCTGGGTCAAAGGACTGGTTGAGAAACTCTGGTCCGATATTTTCAAGACCTTCAAGTTTTGAATAATCAAGCGGTACCAAGAGGTCTTCGTCCTTCATCTTGTTAATCATGTATTCACTAGGAATGGCAATATCGTAGGTCGTTCCACCCTGCTTGATCTTGGTATACATGGCTTCATTGGAGTCAAAAGTCTCGTACTGGACTTGGATTCCTGTTTCTTCTGTGAACTGAGTCAAGAGTTCAGGATCTATATAGTCCCCCCAGTTGTAGATAACCAGTTTTTGACTATCTCGGCTATTGATTTTACTATCTAAATGCGTCGCAATTCCCCACAAGACGAGGATAATGGCTACAATTCCTGCTAAAAATGAATAGAGTTTTTTCATGCTTGCTCCTCCTTCTCACGTGAGATAAAGTAATATCCAACAACTAGGATAATACTAAAGAGAAAGACGAGGGCAGACAGGGCATTGATTTCTAAGGAAATCCCCTTGCGAGCACGAGAGTAAATCTCGACTGATAGGGTTGAAAAGCCATTTCCCGTTACAAAGAAGGTCACAGCAAAGTCATCTAGCGAATAAGTGAAGGCCATGAAATAACCTGCAATGATAGACGGAGTCAGGTAAGGAAGCATAATTTCCTTGAACATCTGAAATTGACTAGCTCCCAAGTCATAGGCCGCATGAATCATGTCACCGTTCATTTCCTTGAGTCGAGGCAAGACCATCAAGACCACGATAGGAATGGAGAAGGCCACGTGACTAGATAGAACGGTCAAAAAGCCAAGTGAAAACTTGAGTTGGGTAAAGAGAATCAAGAAGCTGGCACCAATCATAACATCAGGCGCAACCATGAGGATATTATTGAGTGAAAGAAAGGCTTCTTGGTATCTCTTGCGAGACTGGTAAATGTAAATAGCTCCAAAAGTCCCGATAATGGTCGCTATCAAGGCTGACAGAAAGGCCAAGAAAAAGGTCTGAGTCACAATCAACATAAGGCGACCATCGCCAAACATGGTTTTAAAATGGCTCAAGCTAAAGCCTGTAAAGCTATTCATGTCATTGCCCGCGTTAAAGGCATAGCCAATCAAGTAAAAGATAGGCAGGTAGAGGACAAGAAAGACCAGTCCCAGATATAGATTGGCAAATTTTTTCATCGTTCTCTCCTTTCCTTGGTCACCCACATGGTGATGAACATGGTCAAGATGAGAATTACACCGATGGTTGAACCCATACCGTAGTTGTCATTTGTCAGGAAGTTCTGCTCAATGGCTGTCCCCAAGGTGATAACGCGGTTCCCACCAATCAAACGAGTCAGCATGAAGAGACTCAAGCTTGGAATAAAGACCGACTGAACTCCACTTCTCACACCATTCATAGACAGAGGGAAGATGACATGACGGAAGGTCTCCCACTTGGTCGCACCCAAGTCATAGCTGGCATTGATGAGATTGTTATCCATATCATCTAAGACATTGAAAATCGGCAAAATCATAAAGGGAAGCTCGATGTAACTTGCGACAAAGATAAAGGAGAAATCGGTAAAGAGCAACTGCTGTGAACCGATTCCGATAAATTCCAAGAATTGGTTAATAGAGCCATTTTGACCAAAAATCCCGATAAAGGCATAGGCTTTAAGGAGCAAATTGATCCAGGTTGGGAGGATAATCAGCATAAGCCAGAGTTGACGGTGCTTGAGACGGGTCAAAAAGAGGGCTGTTGGATAGCTGATAAGCAAGGTCACAAAGGTCACAATCCCTGCATAGAGTACTGAGTTGAAACTCATTTTAAGATAGGTCAAGTTTTGTGACGCAAAGTAAGACTTATAATTTTCTAAACTAAACTGACCTTCAATATTGAAAAAGGATTGTCCGAAAATCAAGACCAAGGGTGCCAATACAAAGAGGGCAATCCAGAGCATGTAGGGCACTACAAAGAGTTTAGAGCTTGTTTTCTTCATCTCTTTCCTCCTCGATAGCGTTAATCAGACCTGCTTCTTGCTCTTCGATTTCTACGTATTCTTCGATACGAGCATCGAACTCTTCTTCAGTTTCGTTGAGACGCATGATATGGATGTCTTCTGGTTCAAAGTCCAGACCGATTTCCTCACCCACGATGGCCTTACGGGTTGAGTGGATCATCCATTCATTCCCAAGTTCGTCATAGGCGATAATTTCATAGTGAACCCCACGGAAGAGCTGGGTATCGACCTTAACTTGGAGCTTGCCTTCTTCAGGAAGGGTAATACGCAAGTCTTCTGGACGAATGACGACTTCAACAGGTTCATTTGGCTTCATCCCACCATCGACCGCTTCGAAGCGTTTGCCATTAAACTCAACTAAGTAGTCCTCGATCATGGTACCTGGCAAGATGTTTGACTCACCGATAAAGGTGGCAACAAAGTGGTTAATTGGCTCATCGTAGATATCCACAGGTGTCCCTGACTGGACAATCTCGCCATCATTCATAACAAAAATCCAGTCACTCATGGCCAGCGCTTCTTCCTGATCGTGAGTGACAAAGACAAAGGTAATGCCCAATCGTTGTTGTAGTTCACGCAATTCATACTGCATGTCTGTTCTTAATTTTAAGTCCAGCGCTGACAAAGGCTCGTCCAACAAAACCACACGGGGTTGGTTGATGATGGCACGGGCAATGGCTACACGCTGACGTTGTCCTCCAGAGAGTTTACGGATGGAACGTTTTTCGTAACCTTCCAACTGAACCATCTTGAGAACTTCCGCTACGCGTTGCTCGATTTCTTTCTTGTCAATCTTGCGCAAGCGGAGCGGAAAAGCAACATTTTCAAACACATTCATATGTGGAAACAAGGCATAGGATTGGAAGACCGTATGAACGTCTCGCTTGTTGGTTGGGATGTCATTGATACGGACACCGTCAAGCAAAATATCTCCAGTCGTAGCATCCAGTAAACCTGCAATGATGTTAAGGATGGTTGATTTCCCTGAACCAGATGCGCCTAGAAGAGTATAGAACTTCCCTTCTTCCAACTCAAAGTTGATGTCTTTGAGAACCTTGGTGTTGCTGTCTTCAAAAACCTTTGAGACGTTTTTGAATTCAATAATTGGTTTTTTCAATTGTCATTTATTCCTTCTTTTTCATAGATTAACAGATCAGGGCTCTGTCAGGCCGCCACTACCTCGTGTAGGAGATTGAACTGCCTACATTCTTCTGCACTAACGATAGGCTTTCACCCCCTTTCCATGACATAGCAGCAGCTTTTCAACTACAGCTTCCTACTTGCTTTCACCTAAAATACGGACTTCTCTCTCTAGAGTGACGCCAGAGTGCTCCTTGACTTTTTCGATAACAGACTCAATCAAGTCTTCATAGTCTTTGGCCGTTCCGTCTGCGACATTAATCATAAAACCTGCGTGTTTTTCTGAGACTTCTACGCCACCGATACGATAGCCTTTCAAGCCAGCTTCTGAAATTAATTGACCTGCAAAATGCCCTACTGGACGCTTAAAGACCGAACCACAAGATGGATATTCTAAAGGTTGCTTGAGTTCACGTAGATGCGTCAAACGATCCATTTCTTGCTTGATAACCTGATGGCTTCCTGGGGCTAGGGCAAATTTAGCTGACAAGACAATTGCACCAGACTCCTGAATGGCTGAATGGCGGTAACCAAAAGCCAATTCCTTGACAGACAGGGTCTCGATTTCTCCATCCTTGGTCAAGACCTTACAAGACTGCAAGATGTGGGCAATCTCGCCACCATAGGCACCGGCATTCATAAAGACAGCACCACCGACGCTCCCTGGAATGCCACAAGCAAACTCAAAGCCAGTCAAACTATGACGAAGGGCAATGCGTGTCGTTTCAATCAAGTTGGCACCAGCTTCTGCTTCAATGGTATAGCCATCAACGGAAACATTATTGAGCTTGTCACACAAGATGACAAATCCACGAATTCCACCATCACGAACGATGATGTTGCTGGCATTCCCAAGAACCATCCAAGGGATATTTTCTTGATTGGCAAATTTGACAACGCGAGCCAACTCAAAACGATTTCGTGGAAAGACCAGATAATCAGCCTCTCCACCTACTTTTGTATAACTATAGCTATGCAAGGGTTCTTTAAAACGGATATCAATCCCTTCTAAAATTTCAAGTATTTTTTCTTTTACTGACATGACACTCTTCCTTTTACAAAATTCATTCCATTATACCATTTTTAAGACCATTTGACGACCCTAAAAAATCTTGGGCTTATTTTAAACAAAAAAGAGGTTTCCCCTCTTTTTATGATTTTTTGCAAAAGATAGCCTTTGTTCCATAGGCAAGCAGAACAAGTTCAAGTGCTAGGACAACTTCAACCAAGACTGGATTGGTCAACCAGCCAACTTGGGCAAGAGATGGTGCCAGGTCAAAGAAGGCATGTAGTCCATAGGCCGCTAGGAGATAAATCCATTTCTTCTGGCGAACAGCTTGGTAAACCCAAACAGTCAAGAGTAATTGGAAACCTAGGGCCAAGATTCGCTCAAAACCAAGCAAATAAATCTGCCAGACTGATAGCGACTGAATAGTTTTCAACATATTTTCAGACAGCAATTGCATGACCTGTGGATTCTGAGTTTGAACTGCTGAGAGAACGATGTAGAGATTAATCAAACTAGTAAGACCTAGGAAAATCAACTCCAAGCCACCATGCCCCAATCCATAAGCCAAGGCATCTGCCTTTTCCAAACTTCTCTTTTTCTCCAACCATTTGAAGAAAATAAGACGAGCAGTTTCCTCAAAAAATGCTGCCATGGCTAGGCCATAGATGATATAGACAAGCGGATGGTCTTGCAAGAGGGCAATACTACCGTCTTTTTGAGGATGTAAAACCAAGATATGCACCAGTTTTTCTAAAATCTGTGAAGAGACAAAGAAAGCAACAGCACCCAATCCCAAGACAGCTAGATTGATCTGATATTTCTTTTTGGCATACCAAATGCTTCCTAGCAAGATAACCAGCAACAGCACCATGGTAATGATAATATGAATGGTCATTTTCTTCTCCTATTCCGCCTTTTCAATATCTTTTTTCATCTCGTCAACATTGAACTTAGCAAACAAGTATTGACGATCTTGGACTGGGAAACGTTGGTCCAACTGGTCAACCGCTCCCACCTCGATAATGCCTTCCTTGATGACAAAGTCCATAACATGCCCACCGAAGGTCAAGTCATCTGATATAAAGTGTAGATGATAGCCTGCCACACTGACCCCATGAAAAATCTCTGGCGTCCAGAAACCAACGATGGTCCCTGCCACATTGTCGCGACTATATTCAGGTTGATGGGTTGCGACATCAGCAAACTTGGTATCTGGTGTCGACTTAGGAATCATGCGCACATGCATATGCGAAAATTCCCCCCGAATCTTGATAGAGCGAAAAAGATTTTCCCCGTCATAATAAGACTCAATTCGTTCTTCCAATTCCTTGTCTGTCATCTCAAAGCGCTGGCGGAAAATGACCTCTGCCTGATGTGGTACTACTGCTGCATAAGGAATAAGGGCATCTGGTGATACTTCCACAATTTCTGGCTGATCTCCTGATCCTTTGGCCTGATAAGCCTTGCCATCCAAGACAATCAATTCCCCATCAATAGAATCCAAGGTTCCCAAACCAAGGTCACCATGCTCTAGCAATTCTCCCACTGTCATGGTACCACCATAAAGGCCGGCCATCAAGGCTCCTAGGGTATTGTATTGAAATAATTTCACTGGTTCCTGCACGTTCTTATCCATTCACTTTCTTGTCTGTTATTCTATAAATGTTACTCCTAAGTATACCACATTTAGCTTTATATGTGAACGAGAGAAACACTCTATACATTGCCAAGAAGGAAAAAAAAGGGTACAATGTAACAAAATCAAGGGAGGTCTGGAATGAAGAAACAAAGCAAGTACCAAGAGGTCGTAGCTTATCTGAAAAATAGTATCGAGTCTGGACGCTTTCCAACGGGAAGCCGCCTGCCTTCTATCCGTCAACTGAGCCTTGACTTTCACTGTAGCAAGGATACCATTCAGAGAGCCCTTCTGGAATTACGGCACGAACAATACCTCTATGCCAAGCCCCAGAGTGGTTACTATGTCCTAGAACAAGGGCAACACCAGGATCTAGAAATCGAAGTCACTGACGAACATGCCAGTGCCTATGACGATTTTCGACTCTGTGTCAATGAAACCTTGATTGGCCGGGAAAACTACCTCTTCAACTACTATGACAACCAAGAAGGATTAGAAGACTTAAGACAATCCATTCATAAACTGCTCTTTGACCAAGCTCTCTACTGCAAGACTGACCAACTGGTACTGACTTCTGGAACCCAACAAGCCCTTTTTATCCTCTCTCAAATTTCCTTTCCTAGCCAAGCTAAGGAAATCTTGGTGGAACAACCGACCTACCATCGGATGAATCGTCTCTTGATTGCTCAGGGTCTGGACTATCAAACCATTGAACGAAGTATTGATGGGATTGACTTGGAGGAGCTTGAAGGCCACTTCAAAACAGGAAAAATTAAGTTTTTCTACACCATTCCTCGCTTCCACTATCCTCTGGGGCATTCCTATTCTGAGCAGGACAAACGGGCTATTCTTGACTTAGCTGCCAAATATGGAGTCTATATCGTAGAGGATGACTATCTGGGTGATTTGGACTCCAAGAAGGGTCAGACCTTCCACTATCTGGATACAGAGGAACGCGTCATTTATATCAAGTCCTTCTCAACCAGCCTCTTTCCAGCCCTGCGGATAACAGCACTCATCCTTCCAAATGCTATCAAAGAAGCCTTTGTGGCCTACAAAAATATCCTAGACTACGACAGCAACCTCATTATGCAAAAGGCCCTGTCACTCTATATCGACAGTCAACTGTTTGAGAAAAACCGTCTAGCTCGCTTATCCAATCAGGAAGACTACCAAAAACAAATCGAGGAAAGACTAGCTAACACTCCTTGTCCCCTCCCTCATTATCCCCTACACGATGGTTTATTACTAGACCTGAGACAGTATCCTAAAATCGCCAGTCTCAAACACAGCCAACTGGGCTTGGATTTCTTTGAAGAGGCTTACTTGGGTGCCTGTCCTTATCAATTTGCCAAGGTGTCCTTAGACATTCTGGAAAAGGTTTTAAACTATTTAAAAGCAGAATTGGAATGACTTCCAACTCTGCTTTTTCTTATTCTTCAACTTCTGTTAAGGTTGCCGCTTTTTCAAGATATTTTTGGTAGGTGCCGTCATCCTTGAGTTTTTGGATGACCTTGTCCACCACTTCTTTCAAATCAGCACTATTTTTTCTAAGGGCAACTGCATTTGCTTCGCCGTCCTTCATCTTCAAGCTGACAGTTGCGACAGCTAGGTCGGCATTTTTAGCAGCATAGCTAAGAGCAACAGGCTCATCCATGTGAACAGCATCTACTTTTCCAGCCTGTAATTCATTAACAGCTTCACCCATATTGGTTAGGGAAGTCAACTGAGCTTTTGGCAATTGTTCCTTGACCATAGCTTCTGGAACAGTCCCTTTTTGGGCTGCAATATTAGCACTTTCAAGGCTAGTTAAATCCTTGTATTTTTCTACATCAGACTTACGAACCAAGAAACTAATCTTGTTTTCATAGTAAGGGATTGAAAAATCAAAGACCTCTTTTCTCTCGTCAGTAGCGCTAATTCCCGCAACCGCTAGGTCAGCCTTACCAGTTTGAAGACTAGTCAAGACATTATCAAAACTCATGCTTGAAATTTCCAACTTCACCCCAAGTTCATCAGCGATAGCCTGTGCCATGTCAATATCCGCACCGACTACCTGGTTTTTCCCGTCAACTAAGGATTGGAATTCAAAGGGTGCATAGTCAGGACTAGTCGCCACAACTAATTTCCCCTTTTGCTTAATGGCCTCAACAGCTGACTGAGAACCATTAGAACCCGACTGGCAAGCTACTAAGAAGAAACTTGCAAGAAAACTACATAAAACAAATATCCATTTTTTTGATTTCATAAATAAACAACCTCTCTGTTAATTTTGTATAATTATAACGCTATCCAAGTTACTTGTCAAGTATTTTTCTTACATTTTCATAAAATATATTTACTAAAAAATAGAAATACAGTGGTTAGTTTATCTATCTATTGGGAACTTATTTTCAAAAAAATCATTTATCATATCTTGATGCTGCTGGTTTACAATTGCAATATTTTGTATGTCACTATGATCAAAAAATCCTAATTCTAAAGTTTCATCACTTGTAAAAAAATTTGTAGAGATAGAAGTTTCAGATGAAACTAAATACAAGATTGTAAGAACTTGAGCCTCATCACCATTCGGATAACTGTCTGAATATTTTGTATAAACATTTAAGAGTTTTTCCACCCTCACTTCGACTCCTGTTTCTTCATAAAACTCTCGCACTAAAGCTTCTAAAGCCGATTCTCCTAATTCAAGAGCACCACCTGGTAATCCCCACGTTCCTTTATCTGCTCGTTTTTGTAATAAAATTTTTCCTGATTGACTTAATATTCCACAGGTAAAATTTAAAATAATTTTATCTTTTCCAACTTTTTTTCTGATATTCTGTATGTAGTTCATTATTCACCTCTGACAAAGTAAACTATCTATACAATGAAAGCTTACTGTATTAAAAAGTAAGCTTTCACAATAATTTTATCCTTTGAATACTTTATAGTTCGACAATCTTACCTGTTTCAAAGTAAACAACCCATTCACAGATATTTTTGGCATAGTCTCCAATACGTTCCAAGAAGGCAATCACTTGGAAGTAATCACGACCTGTAACAATGGCATCAGGATTTTTTTTGATTTCTTCTGTAGCCAAGTCACGAATACTATCAAAGTAATGGTTGATTTTTTCATCCATTGCTGCTACTTCATAGGCCTGGTCTACTGAACCATTCAGATAGAGTTCTAGGGCTGCTTCAACGAAGTTCTTGACATCGCGACCCATTCTCTTGATTTCTTCTTCAACAGCTGGGATACGTTGCTCCCCCTTCATACGAATGGCTGCTCTTGCAATGGAAACAGCATGGTCCCCCATACGTTCCAAGTCTGATACAGCCTTCAAGACTGTTAGAACAGTACGCAAGTCCTGAGAAACCGGTTGTTGAAGGGCAATCATTTCAAATGATTTCTTCTCCAATTTCACTTCGTATTCGTTTACTTCTGCATCATCTTCGATAACTTCCTTGGCCAAATCACGGTCATGCGTAACAAAGGCACGCACTGTCCGATTGATTTGGGATAGCACTTCTTGTCCCATAGCATAGAACTGGTTGTGCAATTTCTCCAAATCTTCTTCAAATTGAGAACGTAACATCATTTATCTCCTTATCCAAATTTTCCTGAAATATAATCTTCTGTTTCCTTGTGTTGTGGGTTTAGGAACATCTTCTTGGTATCGTTAAACTCGATTAAATCTCCATCTAGGAAAAATCCTGTCTTGTCAGAAATACGAGAAGCTTGTTGCATGGAACGCGTAACCAAGAGCATGGTATATCTATCTTTTAGACCATACAAGGTTTCCTCAATCTTACCAGCCGAGATAGGGTCCAAGGCTGAAGTCGGTTCATCCAAGAGAATGATTTTAGGACTTGTTGCCAAGACACGGGCAACACAGACACGTTGCTGTTGTCCACCTGAAAGCCCGATAGCTGAATCATGCAGGCGATCCTTGACCTCATCCCAGATAGAAGCTCGTTGTAGGGCTTTTTCTACCGCTTCATCCAGAACCTGCTTATCCTTCACTCCATTGATACGAAGTCCGTAAACAACATTTTCGTAGATAGACATAGGGAAGGGGTTTGGTTGTTGGAAAACCATACCGATTTCCTTCCGCAATTCAACTGTATCTGTACGCGGGCTGTAAATGTTGTGGCCGTTATAAACCACTGAACCAGTTGTGGTTACCTCTGGATTAAGATCCCCCATGCGGTTGATAGCCTTTAGGAGGGTTGATTTCCCTGATCCAGATGGACCGATCAAGGCTGTAATTTCCTTGGGTTGGAAAGATAGGGAAACACTATTCAAGGCCTTTTTTTGATTGTAGTAAACGGACAGGTCTGACACCTGTAAAATCGCTTCTGTCATACTGTTTCCTTTCTATCCAAAGTGTCCTGTTACGTAGTCATTGGTTGACTGTAGTTTGGCATTTTGGAAAATATTAGAGGTCTTATCGTACTCGATCAAGTCACCCAAGTAGAAAAATCCTGTGTAGTCACTAGCACGCGCAGCCTGCTGCATACTGTGGGTCACGATGATGATGGTAAAGTCCTTCTTCAATTCCAACATGGTTTCTTCCAGCTGGGCTGTCGCAATCGGATCCAAGGCTGATGCCGGTTCATCCATCAAAAGGATATCTGGTTTAACAGAGATAGCACGAGCGATACAGAGACGTTGCTGCTGACCACCTGATAGTGTCAAGGCCGACTTGTGCAAATCGTCCTTGACCTGGTCCCAAAGGGCAGCCTGACGGAGAGAGGTTTCCACAATTTCATCCAAGACTTGCTTGTCCTTAACTCCTGCACGTTCATGGGCAAAAGTGATGTTACGGTAGATAGACTTGGCAAAGGGATTTGGTCGTTGGAAGACCATCCCGATGTGTTTACGCATTTCATAAACGTTGATTTCTGGACGGTTGACATCAATCCCTTGATAGAGAATTTGACCTGTTACCTTAGCAATATCAATGGTATCATTCATGCGATTGAGACTGCGGAGGTAGGTTGATTTTCCTGAACCAGAAGGGCCAATTAAGGCCGTAATTTTATTTTTTTCAAATTGCATATCGATGCCCTTGATGGATTCATTTTTACCGTAGTAAACATGTAAATCCTTAGTAGAGAGGGCCACTTTCTCTTCAGGAAAGGTGATGATATGCTTTTCATCCCAATTATATTTTGACATGGCTTCTCCTTTAGGCAGCGGTTAATTTCTTATGTAGGTAGCTTCCGAGTTTGCGGGCTCCAAAGTTAAAGATGAGGATAAAGATGAGGAGCACGGCTGCAGAACCTGCTGATACGATGGTTCCATCTGGAATAGTGCCTTCACTATTGACTTTCCAGATGTGGACAGCCAAGGTTTCTGCTTGACGGAAGATAGAGATTGGGCTGGTCACACTGAGAATATTCCAGTTAGACCAGTCTAGGGCTGGAGCGGATTGTCCTGCTGTATAGATAAGAGCAGCAGCCTCACCAAAGATACGACCAGAGGCCAAGACAACCCCCGTTACAATACCTGGAAGAGCTTCTGGAATGACCACATGAACCACAGTCTCCCAACGAGAAATCCCAAGAGCCAGACCAGCCTCACGTTGCGTATGGTGAACGTTTTTCAAACTGTCCTCAACATTACGAGTCATCTGAGGCAGATTAAAGACTGTCAAGGCCAAGGCACCTGAAATGATTGAAAATCCATACTCAAACTGAACTACAAAGATCAAGTAACCAAAGAGACCTACAACCACTGATGGCAGTGAAGACAAGATTTCAATACAGGTTCTGACAAAGTTGGTCACAGGACCTTTCTTGGCATATTCAGCTAGGAAAATCCCAGCTCCCATAGACAAGGGAACAGAGATAATCAAGGTAATAACCAGAAGGAAGAAGGAATTATAGAGCTGAATTCCAATCCCTCCACCTGCTTGGTAAGAAGATGATTTGCCAGTCAAGAAAGACCAAGAGATGTGGGGCAAACCACGAACCAAGATATAAAGAATCAAGGATGCCAAGATGGCAACGATAATTCCTGCAATCGAGTAGAGGACAGCTGTTGCAATTTTATCTAATTTCTTAGCGTGCATAGTTTTTCTTTCCTCTTTCTTTCGTAATCAATTTAATCACACTGTTGAAGGCCAAACTCATCAAAAGCAAGACTAAGGCCAGTGACCAGAGAACGTTATTGTCAACTGTTCCCATAACCGTATTTCCAATACCCATGGTCAACACAGAGGTCAAGGTCGCAGCAGGTGTTGTCAATGAAGTTGGGACAACGGCTGAGTTTCCAACTACCATCTGAATGGCCAAGGCCTCACCAAAGGCACGCGCCATCCCAAAGACCACTGCTGTGAAAATCCCTGAACGCGCTGCCTTCAAGGTCACGCGCCAGATGGTTTGCCAACGAGTGGCTCCCATAGCCAAACTAGCTTCTCGGTAGTGACGAGGCACCGCACGCAAGCTATCCGTTGTCATAAAGGTTACCGTCGGTAAAATCATGACAAAGAGAACGAAAATCCCTGACAAAATCCCAAAACCAGTTCCACCAAAGACACTACGAACAAAGGGAACTACGACCTGCAAACCGATAAATCCATATACGACTGAAGGAATCCCAACAAGCAATTCAATAGCTGGTTGCAAGATTCTAGCACCTTTTGGTGAGACTTCGGTCATAAAGACTGCCGCACCAATGGCAAAAGGAGTTGCGATAAGAGCTGAAAGGATTGTGACAATAAAGGAACCCAAAATCATAGGAAGGGCACCAAATTGTTTACCTGAAGGATTCCAAGTTTGTCCAAAGAGGAAATCAAAGATGTTGACCCCATTGACAAAGAAGGTCGACAAGCCTTTTTGGGCTACGAAAATCAAAATCATGGCCACGATGATGACAATCAAAGACAGACAGGCAAAGGTCAAGCCTTTTCCTAGTTTCTCTAAACGAGAGTTCTTTGAGGGAGAAAGTAATTTTTTAGCTAATTCTTCTTGATTCATTAGTGACTCCCTTCTAGTGCTGTTACCGTTCCAACAGCATCTTTTTCAACCTTCATTTCCTTGACAGAAATATAGCCCATTCCCTTAACGATTCCGCTTTGCGCTTCATCTGAGAGGACAAAGTTGAGAAATTCTGCCACCAATTCATTTGGCTGACCTAGGGTGTACATATGTTCATAAGACCACAAAGGCCAGTTATTGCTTGTAACATTTTCTGCAATCGGCTCATAGCCATTCAACTTCATGCGTTTAACTGAGTCATCCACATAGGCAAAGGCTAGATAAGAAATGGCTCCTGGTGTCTGGGAAACAATGTTTTTGACCATCCCATTTGAATCCTGTTCTTGACTCTGAATGGCAGATTGGCCATCCATAACAACACTATCAAAGGTGGCACGCGAACCAGAACTTGCTGCACGGTTGATAATAGAGATGGCTAGGTCTTTCCCACCGACTTCTTTCCAGTTGGTCACTTGACCTGTGAAGATGCTTCGGAGTTGTTCAGTTGTCAGATTTTCAACGTCAACTTCCTTATTTACAATGACTGCCAAGCCCGCTACGGCAACCTTGTGGTCCACTAGAGCAGAAGCGTTGATACCGTCTTTTTCCTCGGCAAATACGTCTGAATTTCCTACATCAACAGCTCCAGACTGAACCTGAGACAGACCTGTACCAGATCCTCCACCTTGGACGTTAACTGTTTTTCCAACGTGCATAGAGCCAAATTCATCTGCTGCTGCTTCGACCAAGGGCTGAAGAGCCGTTGAGCCAACAGCTGTCATGGATTCTCCACGATCAATCCAGCTAGCACATCCCGCCAAAGAACCTGCTAGCAAGAGAGCCGCAAGGGATAGAGCGAGTTTTTTCCTTTTTTTCACTGTTTTTCTCCTTGAAAATAATGGTGAATGCTGTGAATTTTTTCAACTATTTATTTATGTTTTTCTTTTTTAAAATTGAGAGCAAACTGAAGTTGATAGCTTAATTTTACTAGAAATTTGCTCAGTTGCCGTCTCCACCAATTTTGACTTAAAATGAAAGACAATTTGAAAAAAAATCCATACTTCCACTATAACATAGACAAGCTACTTTGACTAGCATTTTCACTTGAATCTGAGGCCTTTAGGAAAATAATTTTTCAAAACATTTCCAGTCACCTTAGCAAAGCCCAAACCGTTGCCCTGAACCAAAACTTGGTACCAACCATTTGGCAGACTTTCCGCCAGCTGAACGGTTTCTCCAGCCACATACTTTACAAACGCTTCTTGGTCAATTTCAACCGACTGCTTGACCTGACTCGGTTTCAAGGCTAGACCAAGAGCGAAACTGGGCTCAAAGCGTTTCTTCTTAAAGGTCCCTAGATGCAGGCCATTCCTAGCAATCTTGAGCTTCCCTAAATCTGGCAAGAGTTCTGGCAAGAGATAAAGTTGGTCACCAAAAGTCTGCAAGATACCCCTTAGATTGATTTTCAGGTGTTTTTGGGCAAATTCCTGCCACAAAGTAAGTTGTTCTCGGCCGAGGTTGCTCTTACTTGCCTTAAATTTAGGTGCTGGATTTTCACCTTTAAATTGTAGATGAGCTACAAACTGCCCCTCTCCCTTAAAATGATGAGGGTACATCCGAGCCGTTTCTGGCAGGTCAATACCAGCTACCATTCCATTGATATGTTCAACTGGTAGCAAGTCAAAATCATACTCTTCCAGTAGCCAATTGACGATCTCTTCGTTTTCCTCAGGTGCCCAGGTACAGGTTGAATAAACCAAGCGACCACCTTCAGCTAGCATGGTTACTGCATCTTCCAGAATTTCTCTTTGCAAGCTAGCACATTGACTCGGATAATCTAAGCTCCAATAGTCCATAGCATCTGGTTGCTTACGAAACATCCCTTCCCCAGAGCAAGGAGCATCAAGGACAATAAGGTCAAAATAGCCTTTAAAGACCTTGGCCAAGCTGTCGGCAGATTCATTAGTCACTACGACATTTGTCGCTCCAAAGCGCTCCATATTTTCTACTAAAATCTTAGCCCGTTTGCTTGAAATTTCATTGGAAACAAGTAGCCCCTCCCCTGCTAGATAGGCTGCCAGTTGAGTTGATTTGCCACCCGGTGCAGCTGCCAAGTCCAAGACCTTCATCCCAGGACTGGGCTTGGCTACCTGAGCCACCATCTGGGCAGCAGGTTCTTGCGAATAAACCAAACCAGTAGCATGCTCAGGCGATTTCCCTGAAACCTTCCCGTAGTGGCCCCAAGGAGTTTGAGGAATGGCATCAGGAAAGGAAACTGGCGCTTCTTTTAAAGGATTGACCCGAAAAGCCGAAACCGCTTCCTCCTCAAAAGAGGCAAGAAAATCTCTTGCCTCATCTCCTAATATCTCTTCATATTTTTCAACAAATCCTTCTGGAAATTGCATCTAAGTTCTTTTCCTTTCGTAAATATAGGACTGAATTTCCTCCTGCATCTCAAGAGGTAACATCATGACCGGTTGTCTGGTTTGAAAATCAAGCGGGTGACCAGATAGAGTCACAACCCGATAGCCCAGACTTTCCCCTAAAATACTAGCCGCAGCATAATCCCATGGTTGCAGATAGGTGACATAGGTCAACAAACGCCCTGACAAAATCTTGGCAAAACTAATAGCCGCACTCCCATAGACACGAACACCTAGTACGGCTCGACTCAAATCAGCCAGCCCCCATTCATTGGTTTCCAGCATACCACTATTCCCTGCAATAAGGAAATCTCCAAGTGGTTTTGCTTTAAAGGGAGCTAGGGGCCTATCATTTAGACAAACTGGAAAGGCTCCACCACCGTGATAACAATCCCCTTTGACCACATCATAAATCAGACCAAACTGTCCCTGACCATTTTCAAAATAAGCCATCATGACAGCAAAATCTTCCTGCTGGGCCACAAAATTATTGGTCCCATCGATGGGATCAATGACCCAAACCTTACCCTCTTTAACCGAGGCTCGCAGACACCCTTCTTCAGCACAAATCTTATCCTCAGGATAACGAGACAAAATCTCACTAACCAAGAGTTCCTGAACTTCCTTGTCCAGTCTGGTCACCAAATCTGTTGGAGAGGACTTGGTTTCAACACACAAGTCTTCCTGCATATGGTCAAGAATGTACTGACCCGCCTTATTGACAAGCTCTTTAGCAAATTCAAATTTACTTTCCAAGAGAAATCTTCCCTTCCCCTTTTTCCTTGGCAGTCTGAACTGCTCGATAAAGCGAATAGCCACTAACTGTTTCAAATTCTCGTCCCAAACGTTTTTCTTCGCTCTTGCTTGGCACGACCGCTTTGAATCCCTTATAGGAGTCCAGTAACTTTTTAGCCTCTACCTTGCCTTCATAGGCAGCTTCAACATCATTAAAAAAAGAAAGCACTGAAGCAAGTTCTTCAGTGCTCCACGACAAATCTAGTGGGTAACTATACTGTTTGTTCATTAACTAATACCAGCTCTCATTCTTGCTTCTTTTAGTTCTTGCTTACGGTAACTACGAGGGAGAAAAGCACGAATCTCATCTTCATTAAAACCAATTTGCATGCGTTTGGCATCAATAATAATGGGACGACGCAAAAGACTAGGGTACTGCTCAATCAAATGAAGCAATTCTGATACCGAAATACTTTCTACATCAATATCTAATTTTTGAAAAATTTTTGAACGAGTTGAAATGATGTCATCAGTACCATTTTCGGTCAAGGAAAGAATGTGTTGCAATTCTTTTCTCGTTAAAGGACTGGTCATAATATTGTGCTCCTCAAAGGGCACCTTATGTTTTTCTAACCAGGCCTTCGCCTTACGACATGAAGTACAGCTCGGTGATAGAAATAGTGTAATCATGCTTTTCTCTTCTTATCTATACTTTGCTACTTCTATTATACAAAAAAATAAAGCGCTTGACTAGAGATTTTTAGAAAAAAAGCCTATTTTTTCAAGAAAAATAGACTGTTTGCGAACGATTGAGGTAAGGTAGATTTAGTTAATTCACTCTTGACAATAGTTTCGAATCACATACCTAACTTATTTACTCAAAATAAGAACATCTTTAGTATTATTTCCTACGACTTTTCAGATACAGATAGCCAAAGAAGCTTTCATAGAGGGCAAAAAAGAGGAGGAAGGCATGGAGGAAAAAGGTCTCTGGCAAAATCAGAATAACAGGATCCTTGGCTGGATCAAAAAGCCAGGTATCATCTCCCACAAAAAGAATTTGATGGAAAAGAGTAAAGAATTGGTCAAAACCAATCAAAACTCCCCCAAGACCAATCAGCACAGGCAAGACTACTAGAGTCAAAAGCCCCTTACTGAATAAAGATAAAAAGCCCTTTTTCACAATCCCTTTGACAAAGAAATAGAAACTTGGCAGTGTCACTAGAGCTACTATCTGAACCAAGTGGAAGAGATTCTTGACCACTGCAAAGTGATGCAGACCAGTTGCTGACGAACGAAAATCTGGCATCTGTAAGACCTGACTAAAGGAATTGGTCAGGTAATTCATCAAGATATGAAAGTTGTACTGAATAGTTTCTGGCTTTAGATAGACCCGATCCGTTAAACTTAACCACTGAATTTCCAGCGGATAGAAAATCCAAGCCAGATAGATGGTCAGAAGAATTGTGAGGGAGAGGAGAAAGAGCATAGAACCCCAAAAGGTTAATTTAGTTTTCATCAAAATCCCACTCCGCAAGGCTAGAAACCACATGAGTCGGTGCGATTGGCAGGTCTGCTACTTCTTCTGCCTTGGTAAAACCTGTCGTCACCAAGAGCGTTGGAATGCCATTGTCAATCCCTGCTCGGATATCTGTCAGATAGTTGTCCCCAACCATAATCAACTCTTCACGTTCCAAACCTAAGTGCTCAACCGCCTTGTTCATAATGATAGCATTTGGTTTCCCTATATAAACAGGCTTCACTCGTGTTGCCACTTCAAGAAGGGTAATCAGTGAACCAGCACCAGGCAAAAGACCGCGTTCTGTCGGGATGTTGAGGTCAGGATTGGTTCCGATAAAGTGGGCACCTTTTTGAATAGCAAGAGTTGCCGTGGCAAATTTTTCATAGTCCACTTGCCAGTCCAGGCCTACTACCACATAGGCTGGATTATCCTTGTCTTCCACATAACCAGCCGCCTTGATGGCTTCCTTGAGCCCTGCTTCTCCGATAACATAGACAGTCTTTTCCAGTCCCAAGTCATTCATATAGTCGATAGTTGCCAAAGTCGCTGTGTAGACAGTCGATAGGGGCGTATCGATATTAAAATTCTGAGCCAACATTTCTTGAACACTCTCAGGAGTACGGGTTGTATTGTTGGTCACAAAAAGATAGGGAATGTTCCGCTTTTGCAATTCATGGACAAAAGCCTCTCCTGCTGGAATTCGATCTTTCCCCTTATAAATGGTTCCGTCTAAATCAATTAAATAGCCTTTATATTTCATATTTTTCTCTAATCCTTCTTCATTTCTTGCCAAGTGATGATAGCTTGGGCATTGGTAGCCCCGTCGCTTGTGATCTCATGCTTGCTTTCCAGTCCAGTCCATTCAACAGACGATGTAATCACCCCACCTGGTCGAACTTCCTTGACATACTTGAGGTTGATTTTCTTGGGAATATAGTGGGTCAAAAAGTCCGCTCCCATGACCTCAAAAATCCAGTCTAGGTATTTACTGTTATTGACATGACCATTCATATCCAAGTCGTAAAAACGAACATGGTAATCCTTGCTGATTGGCTCTTCTAGATTTGCATATTTTGGTCCACGAATAAGCTTTTTATCAAAATCAGACTGGTAAGGAGCCACAATATCAGGTTCGACAGCATGGACTTTTCGACTATCTCGATCCATGAGAACAAAGGTCGCCATCATGTGAATGAGCTCCTGCCCCACTTCATCATAAATGGTAAAGCGACGGTAGCAAAAGAGCCGATTGTAGCTCAAGGCTTCCGTTTCGATGGTGATTTCTTCCGCAAAACGAGGCAAACGAGCTACCTCAATATCATAGTCTGTAATAATCCAGACCAGATTATAATCCTCCAAAATAGCCTTATCACTAACTCCCAGTTCAATTGACTGCATCCCTGAAACTTGCAGGGACAGTAAAATCACATCTGGAAGCTTGATATGACCGTTCATATCAGCCATATCAAAAGGAATTTTCATTTTCATTTGATAAGTTAAGCCCATCATCCTACTCCAAAATAAATCGTTCTGCTACAGTGTCTCCTAAAAAGAGACCTCTTTTTGTCATGCGAACTCGGTCACCCTCTATTTGCATGAGACCTTGTTGAACCAAGTCTCTGACAATTTCGCCATAAAGCCCCTCAAACGGCCGACCAAATTTCTCCTCAAATCTCGCCATAGAGACCCCTGATTTCTTGCGAAGCCCCAGGAACATTTCTTCTTCCATTTGCTCTTTTTGACTCAGGTGCTCTTCTGTGATACGAGCATTGCCTTCCTCAACCGCACTGAGATAATGACGAATGGGACCATGATTTTTATAACGAACACCATTGACATAACCAGATGCCCCAGCACCGATGCCATAGTATTCAGCATTGTCCCAGTACATGAGATTGTGACGACTTTCAAAACCGGGTTTGGAAAAATTGGAAATCTCATAATGCTCAAAACCTGCTCGCTCCAATTCTGCAATGATGTACTCAAACATCTCCGCTTCCAGTTCCTCTTTAGGCAGAGGCAATTTCCCACGTCGCATCCGATTCATAAAGACCGTGTGATTTTCCAAAATCAAGCTATAGAGACTCATGTGGGGAATATCCAGTCCAATAGCCTTAGCCACATTTTCCTTAACTTGCTCCATGGTCTGGCCAGGTAGCGCATAAATCAAGTCAATAGAGATATTGTCAAAACCAGCCAGTTTCAGACGGTCGATATTTTCATAAATATCCTTCTCCAAATGACTGCGCCCAATCTTTTTCAGCATCTTATCATCAAAGGTCTGCACACCTAGCGAAACACGATTGACAGCCGAGTTTTTCAAAACAGCTATCTTATCTGCATCCAAGTCGCCTGGATTGGCTTCAATGGTCAACTCTTTTAAGACAGACAAGTCCAAGTTTTTAGTCAAGCCCTTCAATAACACCTCCAGTTGAGAAGCTGACAAAGCTGTCGGTGTGCCACCACCGATATAGAGGGTTCTCAACTTTTGAATATCATAAGATTGAAACTCTTCTAGCAGATGTTCCAAATAACTATCTACCGGCTGATTCTTGATGAAGACCTTTGAAAAGTCACAATAATAACAAATCTGGGTACAAAACGGGATGTGCACATAGGCTGACGTTGGTTTCTTCTGCATAGTAATTATTATACCACAAAGACTGGCTAGGAGAAAAAAATCACCATCCCCAGATACATAGTCCGTCCAGAGATGGTGATGGTTTATTCTTCTGTTATGTCAATAACGATCTCTTCTGATTCATCAAGAGTTTCGGCCTTTTCTTGCCATTGCTCCTTGAGATTATTGAATCGTTCTTTTGATGCTTCGGTCGCTTGACGAGCACATGATTTGGCTTGAGCAAGGACACTGTCCACAGTGATTTCACCTGACTCAACCTGTTCTTTGGTTTTAAGAACAAAATCTGTAGCCTGCTCCTTGACTTCTGTCAGTTTTCCACAGACCTGCTCCTTGGCATACTCAGGATCTTCTCTCAAATCATCTAGAAAATCTTGAGCCTGACTGCAAACTTGTTTGCCCTTGTCGCTTGTTAAAAACAAGGCGAGAGCTGCACCTGAAACGGTTCCTAAAAGGATTGAGGATAGTTTACCCATAAGAATTCTCCTTTTTTATTTTTTGAAAAATTTACTTGCTACACGAAGAGCTGACAAACTTGCACCAGTCTTGAGTGTCTTTGAACCAGCTGATGAAGCTTTCTTACTCAATACACGCGCATGGTCATTAAGATCTGAAACAGATAGAGATAAATCTGCAACTGCACTAAAGAGTGGATCAATCGTTGCCATCTTGACGTTAATATCATCTGCCAAGACATTGACCTTGGCCAGCAATTCATTGGTATGATGCAAGGTCACATCCACATCTGAAGTTAAGGTTTTAATCGTCTTCTCTGTTTCATCTATAACACGTCCAAGCTTTTGTACAGTAATGATTAGATAGACTAAAAAGACAATCAAAGCAAGGGCTACAAGAATATATGCAACTTCTAACATTTAATTTTCCTCCTCTGTAATATAGTAAGGGGCCTTCTTTCGATTTTGATATAGAATGATAAAAATACCCAGTCCGATAAGAACAACTGAAAGCCATTGAGACACTCGAAGGCCAAAGAACATGAGACTATCTGTCCGCATGCCTTCAATGACCATGCGACCAAAACCATACCAAATCAAGTAGAAAGCAGTGATATGACCTCGTCTGAGACTCTTCCATTTTCGTCTAAAAATCAGAATCAAGGCAAAGCCAAGCAGATTCCATAGAGACTCGTAAAGGAAGGTCGGTTGACGGTAGCTTCCCTCAATATACATCTGGTCACGGATAAAGCCAGGTAGATAATCCAGATTATCCACTGCTGCACCGTAGGCTTCTTGGTTAAAGAAATTGCCCCAGCGACCCAAACTTTGGGCAATCATGACGCTAGGCGCCGCAATATCTAGGAAATCCCAAGTATTGATGAGTTTACGATCAGCAAAGATATAAAGTACAAGAGCCCCAGTAATCAAACCACCGTAAATGGCCAAACCACCATTCCAAATGGCAAAAATCTCTCCCAAATTCTGACTATAGTAATCAAAACGGAAAATGACATAGTAGAGACGAGCTCCTAAAATAGCCAAAGGAAAGGCTATCAAGATAAAATCTAAAATATCGTCTGGTATGATTTTCTTTCTAGGCGCTTCTTTCATAGTCAGATAAACCGCAAGAATCAAACCTGTCACAATACACAAAGCATACCAACGAATGGCTAGAGGACCTAGATGAATAGCAATTGGATCAAGCATGAGGCACCTCCTCATTTTGAGCAATAAGATTGGTCAAACGTTCTTCGAACAAACGCGTCGCATCAAAGCCCATTTCCTTGGCACGATAATTCATGGCAGCAGCCTCAATCACGACAGAGATATTCCGACCTGTTTTAACTGGAATACGGATACGAGGAATGCCTACGCCAGAAATTTCTATTTCTTCAGCATTGTTTCCAAGACGATCAAAAGTCTTATGCGTATCGTAATTTTCCAAGTAAACAGCCAGCTGGACTTGTGAAGAATCCTTGACCGCACTCGCACCGTAGAGGCTCATAACATCGATAATCCCAACCCCACGAATTTCAATCAAGTGTTTCAAGATTTCAGCTGGTTCACCCCAAAGAGTAATCTCATCCTTGGCAAAGATATCGACACGGTCATCTGCTACCAAGCGGTGACCACGTTTGACAAGCTCTAAACCTGTTTCACTCTTACCGATACCGCTATCTCCCTGAATCAAGACACCCATCCCATAGATATCCATCAAGACACCGTGTACACTGGTCCGTTCTGCTAAACGTGAATCCAGATAACTAGATAACTCTCCAGATAAACGACTGGTTGCTGTACGACTGGTTAAAATGGCAATCTTACATTCTCTGGCTGCCTTTAACATTTCCTCCGGAACCACCAAACCACGGGCAACAATAACCGCAGGTGTCTCAGGTAGAAACATTTTTTTCAAGACTTGGTAACGGTTGTGAGAGGACATCGAAACGAGGTAGGACCACTCCTTCATTCCCAAGAGCTGGATTCGCTCAGGCGTATAATAGTCAAAATAGCCCGTCATTTCAAGACCAGGTCGCGTAATGTCCGCGGTATTAATTTCCTTTTCAAGTAATTCTGGTTCGCCATAGACAATGTCTAGTCTAAGCTTTTCAATCACTTCTTTTACTAAAACCGACATCATTTCCTCCTTCAAATGAGTTCTTCTCTCTATTATATCAAATTGTAGGAGGATATTTCAGATTTTTGCAGGTTTTGAAGTATTTATTTATACTCAATGAAAATCAAAGAGCAAACTAGGAAACTAGTCGCAGGTTGCTCAAAACACCGTTTTGAGGTTGTAGATAAGACTGACGAAGTCAGTCACATATATAATCCAAGGCGACGTTGACGTGGTTTGAAGAGATTTTCGAAGAGTATTAAAAGAAAAAGGACTAGATTTCTCCAGCCTTTCATTTCTAATTAGAATTTTTTACGTTTACGAGCTGCTTCTGATTTACGTTTACGTTTTACAGAAGGTTTTTCATAGAATTCACGTTTGCGTGTTTCTTGAAGAGTACCAGCTTTAGTAACCGCACGTTTGAAACGACGAAGTGCGTCGTCAAGAGATTCATTCTTACGTACTACTGTTTTAGACATTTTTTTCACTCCCTTCAAGTTCAAGATCTATTCTATTTTACACGTAAAAGGAATAATTGTCAAGAAAAAATCCGGTTTAATTTTGATTTTTTCTTCCATTTATACAAGTCTTGAAAGCATTAAATAGAAAAACTGAAGGGTGCTGATTTTTTATTTTTCTAACAAGCTGAGCGCTTCAGCATCTGCGATAATCGTCACATCAGGGTGATTTTGTAGGCTACTTGCTGGTAAGTTCTCAGTCACTGGACCAGACACTGTTCCAGCAATAGCTTCTGCTTTTGATTCACCGTAAGCAAAGAGAAGAATAGACTTAGCATCCAAGATATTTTTAATCCCCATTGAAATGGCTTGGGTTGGAACATCTTCAATCTTGTCAAAGAAGCGCGCATTGGCTTCGATAGTAGACTGGTCAAGTTCTACTAGATGTGTTTGACTGTCAAATGGAGTACCAGGCTCATTAAAGCCGATATGTCCATTGCGACCGATTCCCAAGATTTGAAGGTCCACTGGATGGTCAGCCAAAATTTGGTTGTAGCGTTCAACTTCAGCTTCAGCATTGTCCTTAACCCCACGAGGCAAGAAACTTTCTTTAAATGGTTTTTGGTTAAACAAGTTTTCTTGCATGAAGTAACGGTAAGACTGTGGATTGTCTCCATCAAGCCCTACATACTCATCAAGGTTGACACTGGTTAGATTTGAAAAATCAAGGTCACTCTCAACAATTTCCTTGTAAAATTCAAGTGGGCTACTTCCTGTCGCAAGTCCTAGGGTTTGAGCTCCATTGGCTAATTTTTCCTTCAAAATCTCAAAAGCAACTTTTCCACCTTCGATTTGGTTTTCAACTTTAATAACTTTCATCTTTTTATCCTCCGTTTCAATCTATATTTATTATATGGTATAGACCAATTTTTGTCAAGTGAAAACGATTTAATTTTCAAAAAAAGAGCGTCCAAACTTGAAACATGTTATAATGGATAAGATTAGAACTTAGAAAGAATGAACAGATATATGAATACAGCTGATTTTGATTTCCACTTACCCGAGGAATTGATTGCCCAAACGCCCCTTGAAAAACGGGACGCTTCTAAACTCCTCATTGTCAATCGTGAGACGGGAGAAATGCAGGATAAACACTTCCACTCTATTATTGATATGCTGGAACCTGGTGATGCCCTTGTTATGAACGATACCCGTGTTCTCCCTGCCCGCCTCTATGGTCAAAAGGAAGAAACTGGAGGTCATGTGGAACTGCTCCTACTCAAAAACATTAGTGGCGATGAGTGGGAAGTTCTGGCTAAACCTGCCAAACGCCTCAAGATTGGTACTCGTGTCAGCTTTGGTGATGGTCGCCTCAGCGCTGTCGTTACGGAAGAATTGACTCACGGGGGCCGCATTGTCCGCTTTGAATACCAAGGAATTTTCCTAGAAGTTTTGGAAAGTCTGGGAGAAATGCCACTACCACCCTATATTCATGAAAAACTGGATGACCGTGAACGCTATCAAACTGTTTACGCCAAGGAAAGTGGCTCTGCTGCAGCACCAACTGCTGGACTACACTTCACTAAAGAACTGCTAGCAGAAATCCAAGCTAAGGGTGTTCATCTAGTCTATCTGACTCTTCATGTCGGACTAGGAACCTTTAGACCCGTTTCAGTTGACAATCTGGACGAACACGAAATGCACTCAGAATTCTACCAGCTTTCTGAGGAAGCGGCTGCCACTCTTCGCTCTGTTAAGGAAAATGGGGGGCGTGTCATCGCTGTCGGAACCACTTCTATACGCACTTTGGAGACTATTGGTTCCAAGTTTGATGGGCAAATCCAAGCAGATTCTGGCTGGACCAATATCTTTATCAAACCTGGGTATGAGTGGAAGGTCGTGGATGCCTTCTCAACCAACTTCCACCTGCCAAAATCAACTCTGGTCATGTTGGTTTCTGCCTTTGCCGGCCGTGAATTAGTCTTAGACGCTTATCACCATGCCATTCAAGAACACTACCGCTTCTTCAGTTTTGGCGATGCCATGTTTATCTATTAAATGTCATAATCAAAAAACGCATATTATGTACTGACCCCAAAAAGTTAGACAATTAATTTATCCGAAGGATTTAGTTCTGTATTGTACAGGGCTAAGTCCTTTTAGTTTTACCTTAATTCGTTTGTTGTTGTAGTAATCGATATAGTCTATAATAGCTTGTTCCAATTGATTAAGTGATTTAAAGTTTTTCTCATGGCCATAAAACATTTCGGATTTTAAAATGCCAAAGAAAGATTCCATCATACCGTTGTCTGGGCTGTTGCCCTTTCGTGACATGGATGCTTGAATTCCCTTACTCTCTAGGAACCGATGATAAGAATCGTGTTGGTATTGCCAACCTTGGTCACTATGGAGAATCGTATTCTCGTAGTGTTTCTCTGTGAAGGCCTGTTCCAACATCTTTTTTACTTGTTCTAAATTAGGAGAACAAGAAAGATTAAAAGCAATAATTTCGCTGTTAAATCCATCTAAAACAGGCGATAAATACAATTTCTGCGTGCTATTTGGAATGGCAAACTCTGTCACATCCGTATAACACTTTTCCATTGGTCTCGATGCTTCAAACTGGCGTTGAATGATATTCTCTGCTTTCTTGCCAATCTCTCCTTGGTAGGAAGAATACTTTCGTTTACGGCGAATTCGAGCACTTAAACCAAGGATTTTCATCAGACGTTGGACCTTCTTATGGTTTACTATATGACCACGATTCCTCAATTCAAGAGTTATTCGGCGATAGCCATAATTTCCTTTGTGCTCAGTAAAAATAGCTTGAATTTCAGCTTTAAGATCTTTATCTTTGTCAAGCCCATCTAGTTCCTTCAACTGATAATAGTAAGTTGAGCTAGGTAAACGAGTCACTTCAAGAAGTAAATCTAGTCGAAATCCTCCTGAAGCCATTTCTCTAATTGTCTCTGCCTTTCTCGCTGTATGGCTTCGTCCCTGTCTTCCAGCTCTTTTAACTTTTTTAAGTAAGCCACCTCAGTACGTAAGCGTTCATTCTCCTCTTGGAGTCGCTCTAGTTCTGTCATTTCATCCCAAGTTTTCTTCCGTTTACGTCCCATTTTAGTTGGTCTCCCTCTTGTTTTCTCAACAATAGTATACCCGTTTTTCTTGTATTGTGCTAGCCAATTAAGAAGTATCGTACGACTTGGGAGGCCGTATTCAAGAGAAACTCTATCTTTAGTCCAGCCTTCATGTAAGACTTTATTAATCATTTCTTGCTTTAAATCAGGAGAATAGTAACGATTTTTTCCTTTTTTGACGAACTCTATTCCGTAACGATCAATCAATTTAATCATGTACCTAATATTAGAATTATTTATCCCAAATTTATTTGAAAGCTTCTCTAAGCTATATCCTTGTTTTCTAAGTTCATAGATCTGAACTTTATCATCATAAGTTAATTTCATAATAAAAACACCCCAAAAGTTAGATTTTTTCTGTCTAACTTTTGGGGTGCAGTTCACTTAATATGATAGGCTTTTTATTTTAATTAACGTACTGTGCGGATACGCATTGTGTTTGTACGTACAGCTTCTCCAAGTGGTACACCAGCTACGATAACGATATCATCACCAGATTGTACAAGACCTGCTTCAACTGCTTTACGTTCAGCAATTTCAAACATATCGTCAGTTGATGATGGAGCATCTGTCAACATTGGGATAACACCCCAGTTCAACATCAATCCACGTTCTGTCAATTCGTCGAATGTCAATGCCAAGATATCAGCATTTGGACGGTATTTAGAGATTAAACGTGCAGTGTGACCTGTCTTAGTAAGAGTTACAACCAATTTAATGTCCATTGAGTTAGTAGCATCTTTAACAGCTGAAGCCATTACTTCTGTCTTAGAGTTACGTTCAAATGAATCTGAGTTCAAGCGACCGTATTCGTTAAGAAGAGTTTGAGCATTCTTGTCGATTGTAGCCATTGTAGTTACTGACTCAAGTGGGTATTTACCGTTTGCAGACTCACCTGAAAGCATTGTAGCGTCAGTACCATCGATAACAGCGTTGAATACGTCTGATACTTCTGAACGAGTTGCACGTGGTTTTTCAGTCATTGTTTCAAGCATGTTTGTTGCTGTGATAACAACTTTACCTGCTGCGTTCACTTTAGTAATAATCATTTTTTGGTAAACTGGAACCATTTCAAATGGTACTTCGATACCCATGTCACCACGAGCGATCATGATACCGTCAGCAGCTTCAATGATTTCATCCAAGTTGTCGATACCTTGTTGGTTTTCGATTTTAGCGAACAATTGAACGTGGCCGTTACCAGTTTCTTTACAGATTGCACGAACTTCGTTAACGTCTTTAGCAGTACGCACAAATGAAATCGCGATGAAGTTGATACCTTGTTCAAGACCGAAGCGGATGTCATCGTTATCGCGTTCAGCAAGAGCTGGGAAAGGAATTTTAGTGTTAGGGATGTTAACACCTTTTTGTTTAGCAATTACGCCATCGTTTTCAACTTCAACTTCAAATTCACGAGTTGCATCGTCTTTAGCAACCACACGAAGACCAAGTTTACCATCGTCAACTAAAACTTGACGACCAACTTCAACATCATCATAGATATCAAGAGCACCAGCAACGTTCAATGCGATTACATCACGAGTTGATTTGATTCCTTGTTTAGTAGCAACACGGATTTTCTCACCAGTTGTGTAAGAGTACTCTTTTGCATCTCCTTCAAACAATTCAGTACGGATTTCTGGTCCTTTTGTATCAAGAAGGAAACCAACTTTTTTACCTGCAAGTTTTTCAGCAAGTTTAACAGTTGCCATACGGTCACCTTGTTCTTGGTGGTCACCGTGTGAGAAGTTGAAACGGAATGTGTTAGCACCAGCTTCAATCAATTTAGCAATGTTTTTAGCTGAAGCTTCAACATCAAGTTTTTCACCCCAGTATCCGTCATCACCGAATTTTTTACCACCACGGATTTCTACCGCAGGTCCCAAAGTTGCAACGATTTTTACACGTTTGTTCATGATTTTTGTGACTCCTTTATATATATGACCTTTTTGGTCTTATTAACTAAATTATAAATTATGACAAGCTCTTATTCAAGCTAGATAGCTCAAGGTCAGCCTTGTGTGGGTTGTTAACCACAATCTTACCATCTGCAGTAAGGCTAAACAATGCTCCTTCTTCTGCAGTTCCAAGAATTGGATTTTCAACCATTTTCTCGTTACGGATACCAACCGCAACACCACCGATACCTTCTTTAAGAAGTTTAACAGCATGTGCACCCATACGTGATGCCAAAACACGGTCACGCGCAGTTGGAGAACCACCACGTTGAATATGTCCAAGTTCTGTCACACGAAGGTCACTTGTGTCTCCAGCTTCTTTTAGTTTTTGACCAAATTCAGCCGCTGACATCACACCTTCAGCCAAGACGATGATATTGTGTTTTTTACCACACTCATAACCACATTTAATGCTTTCTACGATATCTTCAATCTTGAAGCCTTCTTCAGGAATGATGATTTCATCAGCACCAGTTGCGATACCTGCCCAAAGAGCGATATCACCTGCGTTACGTCCCATAACTTCGATAACAAAAGTACGACGGTGACTTGATGACGTATCACGAATCTTATCGATAGCGTCCATAGCAGTCGTAACCGCTGTGTCAAAACCGATTGTAAAGTCAGTACCAACGATATCGTTATCGATTGTACCTGGAAGACCGATAGCTGGGAAGCCATGCTCCGTCAAACGCATAGCACCGTGGTAAGATCCGTCACCACCGATAACAACTACACCTTCAATCCCGTGTTTTTTCAATTGCTCAATCCCTTTAAGTTGCCCTTCAAGTTGAGCGAACTCTGGGTAGCGAGCTGAGTGAAGGAAAGTACCACCACGAGAAATGATGTCTCCTACTGAAGCTGCATCTAGGGGATGAATTTCACCGGCAACCATACCAGCATATCCATCATAGATACCAAACACTTCCATTCCTTCTGAAATTGCTTGACGAACAACTGCACGGATGGCAGCGTTCATACCAGGGGCGTCTCCACCACTAGTCAAAACAGCAATACGTTTCATATTGGTTATGCTCCTTTTTCTTTTAACATTCTTACTGATTATACCACATTTACGTTGAAAATTCTTCTATTTTCCGTAATTTTAGCGATAAATCGTTTTCATAACGATTCCATTCAATTTCGCTTCTAATTCATCAGATTTAACTACAAAATGGTTGGGAGAAACAATCGTTCTCTGTTCCTCTTCATACCTGATGATGACTGGGATTGGGCCTTTATATTGATCTAAAATTCTCGAAATTTCTTGATCCGAATCATGATTTTTCACCTGAATCCAAAAGCGCTCAGCAACTGCTTCTCTTATTTCTTGTGCAATCATTTGCAGACGACCGTCACGTGACTGGATTTTTCCTTTTATATAGTAGAAGGCTCCTTCTCTTACTTCCTGTCCAACCTGTCGATATAAATCTGAAAAGAGGGTAACATCCAATTTTTTCTTACTGTCATCCACCTGTAAGAAAGCCATATTTTCACCCTTTTTGGTACGAATTACTTTTATTTTCTGAACTTCAACCAAAATAATAGCGTAGCTATTTTCTGACAAATTTCCAATTGGGGTAATAGGGTAAATAGCCTTACTTGCAATAGCTTGTAAGGGATGTTTGCTCACTCCTACTCCTAGAAGCTCTTGTTCCATGTAGAATTTTTCTTGCTCCGACCAGTCCTCCGAATCTTGCCAACTATAGATGGTCTCTCCAAATAAGCTTCCTAACACTTTCACAAATTCAAATAGATTAGCTAAATTATTGAATACTTTTTGACGATTTTTTTCAAATGAATCGAAAAGACCAACTTTTACCAAAGGTTCCAGCAAAGGAAGTTTCAAATAATTCTCAGGTAGTTTAGCTAAAAAATCTTCAATATTAGAATAAGGTCTATGTTCAATAATCCAAAGCGCCAAATCCTTGCTGAGCCCCTTAATCGATTTCAAACCTAGATAGATAGACTTGTTGGCAATTTTATCGTGATAGGGAATAGTATTGATGGACAATGGGGCTACTTCAAAACCTGCTTCTAAGGCATCTGTTACATAATCACTATTGGCAGAATTCAACATGACCTGATAAAAAATAGCTGGATAATGTGTTTTGAAATAAGCCAATTGGAAGGCCAAGGCTGAGTAGGCATAGGCGTGTGACCTGTTAAAACCATAACCTGCAAACTTCTCCATAACATCAAAAACCTGCTCTGCTTTTTCCGCAGTATGACCAGCTTCTATGGAGCCATGAATAAAGGAAGCCCTCATCTCATGCATAGCAGAGGCATCCTTTTTACCCATAGCTCGACGCAAAATATCAGCCTTCCCAAGACTAAATCCAGCAAATCGCTGAGCAACCTGCATAACCTGCTCCTGATAGAGCATAATGCCATAAGTTGGAGCCAAAATATCCTCCAGTGCTGAATCTAGAACAGTCACTTCTTCCTGCCCATGCTTTCTTGACACAAAATTATTGATGTAGTCACTTGCACCTGGTCGATTTAGAGAAGTAGTTGCTACGACATCTTCAAAACAGACTGGCTGAACACGCTTGAGCAAGCGAATGGCACCAGGTTGCTCAAATTGAAAGATACCTTTTGTATTGCCAGAAGCAAAAAGAGCTAACGTTTCTTTGTCTTCCAAATCGATTTCTTCTATTTTCAAGTGAATGCCTTCTGTTTCAGCAAGCAACTCTTGCATTTTCTGGACAAAGGTCAAATTTCGTAGCCCCAGAAAATCCATCTTCAAAAGTCCACTCGCTTCGACTCCATGAGCATCATATTGAGTCAGTGGAATTTCGTCACCATGCTTTAGAGGGATGTAATTGGTCAAATCTTGGTCACTGATTACAACACCAGCCGCATGGACAGAGGTTTGTCTTGGATATCCCTCAATCTTGCAGGCAATTTCAAAAGCTTTTTGGTATTCTAACTTACTATTGATTTGCTGACGAAACTGGAGGTTACCTTCATAGGCTGACTTAAGATTATCACGAAAACTGATTTTCTTGGTAATTGCAGATAATTCATACTCTGGCACACCAAAGCGCTTCAAGACATCTCGCAAAGCTTGTTTGGCACCAAAGGTTGAAAAAGTAACGATTTGAGCCGCATGTTTACTGCCGTATTTATTACCAACATATCTGATAAAATCTGGACGATAAATATCTGGGATATCAATATCAATATCAGGCATAGTATAGCGTTCACGATTGAGGAAGCGTTCAAAAATCAGATTCTTCTCCACCGGGTCAATCCCTGTAATATCTAAGGCATAAGAAACCAAGCTGCCTACTGCAGAACCCCGTCCCATTCCCATATAATAGCCATTCGAACGTCCAAAACGCAATAAATCCCAAACAACCAAGAAATAATCATCAAAGCCCATATCATGAATAACAGCCAATTCTTGGTCTAGACGGTCTTGATATTCTTTACCAGTTAACCCCTTCTGAGCAAGCCCCAATTCAGCACGTTCTCTCAATTCTTCTACTGCTGGCCTTGCTGGATTAAAACGAGGCAATTTTAGACTAGTATCCAAGTCATAAGAAATGCCTGAAATCAGCTTTTCTAAATTGTCCAAGGCTTGAGGAAAACGTTCTTGGAATAGTTTCTCTAAAGAACTTGCTGATATAAAGACATCTTGTCGTGAGCGCAAGGGAACTTCTCTAAGGGAGAGATTTTCTTTAATCGCTGTTAAAACTTGCAGAATTTCTCTATCCTTACTTTCAAAGGCATTGACCCGACATAGTGGCAAAATTGGATGGTGAAATTCGCTGGACAGTGTTTCTGGGTAAACCCCTATATAGTAATCACAGCCTAGATTTAACAACTCAAGTTCTTCAAAATAAGGCACAATTACAGCAATATCTTCAAGATACTGAGACAGAACCGACCAAGTTTTCTCCCCCTGCATCTTAGCTGTTGAAAGTTTCATCAACTGCTGGTAGCCCACACTAGATAGAGCTAAAAAGCGCAGATTCACATCTTTATCATCTACAAGGACATTCATTTCAAGCCCTAACAAAGGATGAATTCCATATTTTTTTGTAACCTCTAGAAAGTCGAAAGCCCCATAAAGATTGTCAATATCCATCATAGCCAGATGAGTGTATCCATAGTCTTTTGCAACTCTCACATACTTGTCGATTGAAATGACACTCTCCATAAAACTATAGACTGTTTTTGTATCTAGTTGTGCGATCAATTTACACTTCTCCTCTATCGTTCTCACTATATTATACCATTTTCTTTAAATTTCTATTAGTATTACTGATGCTTTAATATCTAATAACTAAAATCATAGTTGACTAGACGATCCTTGCCCGATTTTCAACAGAATCGCTAATATTTTTGTATTTAAGCTTATCATTTTACATGTTTATTTCATAAGTACTTATTTTTATTTATTATAATTTCTGTTAATTTTTATAGTTTCTTTTCTCTCTATTTTTTGATATAATAACCTTAATATATTTCATAAATAGGAGGTTTTATGCGTTTTAATCAATTCAGCTATTTTGCGCTACCTAGAGATACAATTATCTTTGAATTAAAAAAGTATGGATTCGATTTACCGGTCAACATTACAAATAAAAAAACGCTTGAAGCGTTTCTCATTCGTTTCTTTTTTAATTTTAAAGATAGCACCTATCCTCTATCCAGTTTAGCAGTTGATAAAGAAACTGACTTACTGACATTTTTTCAATCAGATAAAGAGTTGACTGCAGATATTTTCTATACTGTAGCCTTTCAACTTTTAGGTTTTTCTTATTTGGTTGACTTTGAAGACAGTGATGTTTTTCGTAAAGAGTCTGGATTTCCTATTGTATATGGTGACTTGATTGAAAATCTCTATCAGTTACTCAATACTCGTACCAAAAAGGGGAACACTCTTATCGACCAACTTGTCAGTGACGGTCTTATTCCTGAGGATAATGACTATCACTACTTTAACGGTAAGAGTTTGGCTACTTTTTCTAGCCATGATGCCATTCGAGAAGTCGTTTACGTTGAGTCTCGTGTCGATACTGACCAAAAAGGTCTTCCAGACTTAGTCAAGGTTAGCATTATTCGTCCTCGTTTTGATGGAAAAATCCCTGCTATCATGACAGCCAGTCCCTATCATCAGGGAACAAATGACAAGGCTAGTGACAAGGCTCTCTACAAGATGGAGGGCAATCTCGAGGTTAAACCTGCTCACAAGATTGAGCTAGAGGAACCTCAACTAAATCTCGTCCAACCTCAAGGTCAAGCTGAGCTTGTGTCAGAAACTGAGGAAAAGCTAACGCACATCAACGCTAGCTATACTCTCAACGACTACTTCCTTCCACGAGGTTTTGCCAATCTGTATGTCTCAGGTGTTGGTACCAAAGACTCTACTGGTTTCATGACTAACGGAGACTACCAGCAAATCGAGGCTTATAAAAATGTCATCGATTGGCTTAATGGCCGTTGCCGTGCTTTTACTGACCACACGCGCCAACGTCAAGTCAAGGCTGACTGGTCAAATGGAAAAGTAGCTACAACTGGACTTTCCTATCTAGGTACCATGTCCAATGGTCTTGCGACTACAGGTGTAGATGGTTTAGAGGTTATTATTGCCGAGGCTGGTATTTCTTCGTGGTACAACTACTACCGTGAAAACGGTCTGGTAACTAGCCCAGGTGGTTATCCAGGTGAGGACTTTGACTCCCTTGCAGAACTAACCTACTCTCGTAATCTCTTGGCTGGCGACTATATTCGTGGTAATGAAGATCACCAAACTGACTTAGAAAAAGTAAAAAAGCAGTTAGATCGCAAATCTGGTGACTATAATCAGTTTTGGCATGACCGCAATTATCTGCTCAATGCTCATAAGGTAAAGGCAGAGGTTGTCTTTACTCATGGTTCACAGGATTGGAATGTCAAACCACTTCATGTTTATCAGATGTTTCACGCCCTTCCTGATAATATAAATAAGCACCTCTTTTTCCATAATGGTGCCCATGTTTATATGAATAACTGGCAGTCCATTGATTTCCGTGAGTCCATGAATGCCTTATTGACTAAGAAATTACTGGGAGAAGATACAGATTTTCAACTCCCTACTGTCATTTGGCAGGATAATACAGCTCCTCAGACTTGGTTATCACTTGATACCTTCGGTGGGCAAGAAAACTTTGAAACTTTCGCACTTGGTCAAGAAGAGCAAGTTATTCAAAACCTGTACTCAGATAAAGATTTTGAGCGTTATGGTAAGACATACCAGACCTTCAATACAGAACTCTATCAAGGGAAAGTCAATCAGATTACTATTGACCTTCCTATAACCAAAGATCTTCACTTGAACGGTCGTGCTCAGCTCAATCTACGTATCAAATCCAGCACAAACAAGGGGCTCTTATCAGCTCAACTGCTAGAATTTGGACAGAAAAAATACCTACAACCTTATCCAGCTGTTTTAAGTGCTAGAACTATTGACAACGGTCGCTACCATATGTTGGAAAATCTCTGTGAATTGCCTTTTCGTGAAAATACACAACGCGTCGTGACAAAAGGCTACCTCAATTTGCAAAATAGAAATGGTTTACTGTCAGTAGAGGATATTAAGGCAGATGAGTGGATGGATATCCAATTTGAACTGCAACCAACTATTTATAAGTTAAAAGAAGGAGATACTCTTCGTCTAGTCCTCTATACTACTGACTTTGAAATCACAATTCGTGACAATACCGCTTACCACCTGACTGTTGATCTTGAACAGTCTAGTCTTATCCTACCTTGTCAAAAGGTATAATATAACAGAGATTCAGTATGGAAAAATTTCCACTTGAAGAGTCTAACAAAACATAAACTTGGTATCAAATCCACTCTCAAAGAAGGGCTTATGATAATCCCATAACGGGAGCTTGTACAAAAGATACTAAAACCCTAACCAACATGTGTACTCATTAATAATACTCGCTACCACACCACATGTTGAAAAATCTTTGTGAATTAACATTAATCATAAATTCACAATAAGTCGTGACAAAAGGCTACCCTAATTGAATGATTTACTGTTAGTAGAGGACACAACAGATATAAAGCCTATTCATCTACATTCAACTAGTGACAAGTTAAAGGAAGGAGATTTTCTCCGTATAGTTCTTTATACTACTGACTTTGAAATCATCATACGTGACAATACCGCTTACCACCCGACTGACATTCTCGTTCAGTCCACGCTTTCTGTACCTTGTACAAGGAGTAACAATTTATGAACAAATCTGAACACCGACACCAACTCATACGAGCTCTTATAACGAAAAACAAGATTCATACTCAAGCTGAGCTACAAGCTCTTCTTGCTGATAACGACATTCAAGTTACACAAGCTACACTTTCGAGAGATATTAAAAGTATGAACCTTTCAAAAGTACGAGAAGAAGACAACTCTTACTACGTGCTCAATACAGGTTCTATCTCAAAATGGGAAAAACGTCTCGAAATTTATATGGAGGATGCTCTTGTCTTGATGCGCCCAGTTCAACATCAAGTCCTACTAAAAACCCTTCCTGGACTTGCTCAATCCTTTGGTTCTATCATTGATGCTTTGAGCTTCCCTGACGCTATCGCTACTCTCTGTGGAGATGATGTCTGTCTCGTCATCTGTGAAGATGCAGAAGCTGCTCAAAAATGCTTTGAAGAATTGAAAAAATTCGCTCCACCATTTTTCTTTGAAGAATAAGAAAATTCCGTGTCTGATGTGGCACGGAATTTTGTTATATTCTTTACTGAGATGGATTCTCTTTTTTAGTTCGTGCTAATCTCAGGGCACGATTTGGATTGAGACGATTAAACAGTTCTTCCAATTTCTTTTCATTCCAAACGTCTGCGGCGGAAACAAAGTTGCCATCCGCATCTCGGAAAGATATCGGTTTATCTCCCATATCAGTCTCCTAGTCTACAAATTCAAACTCAAACTTACCAATGCGGACCAAATCACCATCTTTAGCTCCACGCTCACGAAGGGCTTCATCAACCCCCATGCCCCGTAGCTGGCGAGCAAATTTCATGACCGATTCGTCACGATCAAAGTTGGTCATATTAAAGAGTTTCATGAGTTTTTCACCAGAAAGCACCCATGTCGCATCGTCATCACGACTAATTTCAAAGGCTTTTTCTTCCTCGTCAAATCCATAGTAAACTTCTTCTTCCATATCTGACTCGTCGTAGAGCAAGAATTCTGGTGTCTTGTCTAGCAATTCAGCTGTAGCATCCAAGAGCGTTGCCAGACCTTGCTTGGTCAAACCAGAAATTGGGAAGATAGCTGGTAACTCTTCAAATTCATCATAATTTTCAGCTAATTTCTTCTTGAATTCTTCAAGATTTTCCTGACTCTCAGGCATATCCATCTTATTGGCTACAATAATCTGTGGACGCTCCATGAGACGAAGATTGTATGACTCCAACTCCTTATTGATAGCTAGGTAGTCCTCATAAGGATCACGGCCTTCGCTAGCTGACATATCAATAATATGAAGGATGACACGTGTACGCTCGATGTGACGGAGGAACTGAGTTCCCAGACCAACTCCTTGACTAGCCCCTTCAATCAAACCTGGTAAATCAGCTACTGCAAAGGATTCACCTGATTGGGTACGAACCATACCTAGATTTGGCACAATGGTCGTAAAGTGGTAGGCACCAATTTTAGGTTTAGCTGAGGTAATAACACTTAAAAGTGTTGATTTCCCAACAGATGGGAATCCAACTAAACCAACATCAGCCAAGATTTTTAGTTCCAATTGTAACTCACGTTCCTGACCTGGTTCTCCATTTTCAGAGATTTCAGGTGCAGGATTTTTTGGTGTCGCAAATCGGATGTTTCCACGTCCACCACGACCACCGTGGGCAACGATAAATTCTTGACCATGTTCAATCAAATCTGTCAAGACCTTGCCAGTCTCAGCATCACGCACAGTCGTACCTTGTGGAACACGAACTCTGAGATCCTCTGCACCACGACCATGCATCCCTTTGGTCATTCCTTTTTCACCAGAATCAGCCTTGAAATGACGGTTATAGCGGAAATCCATGAGGGTACGTAGTCCTTCGTCTACAACGAAGACCACATTACCTCCACGTCCACCATCACCACCCCAAGGACCCCCATTAGGGACATATTTTTCACGGCGAAAAGCAACCATACCATCGCCACCATTACCAGCCTTGACCTTAATCTTGGCTGTATCTAAAAACATACTCATTTTTTCTTCTCACTTTAAAAAAGGGCTGGGAAATCCCAGTCACAAAATGTTCTTGTATCTATTTTATAGATTACTGAGGGCACCAATTGCAGTTGCAAAAATTCCCAATAAACTTGCTACTAGCATGATAATCACGATAAACAAGGTTATTTTCTCAAACATAGTTTTTTTACGATTTCCATTATCTCCAAATGCCATTTTTTTCTCCTTCGTTACATTCTATTTTCTATTATCTTAGCATGAATTCAGCTAGTTTTCAATAGTCAGTTGCTACAGGTGCGATAATCCATAAAATGATATAAGCTACAATTCCCGCTCCGTAACAGCAAGCAAGGACACCCCAAATGACTCGAACGATAGTTGGATCCATATCTAGATAATGAGCCACTCCGGCACAAACACCAGCAATTTTTTGATCACTACCACTTCTCATCAATTGTTTTTTCATAGCTATTCCTCTTTCTATTCTTCATGGTCTTTCCAATAATCTCTGATGCTGATTAACTGTGTTTTTGAAGCCTTCAGCATGCGTCTAGAGCCTTTTACGGGCACAGCAACCACCTGTTGCGGTAGATACAAAACTGTCTTAAAGATACGCTGAGTGACCGTATCATCTTTGGCTAAATCTTTCTGGAAATTATTTGAAATAATAGCATCAAGATAAAACTCATGCACCCGTTTTCCAAAATTCTCAGCTGAAATCTCATATAATTTCTCTGATAAGGTATGCTCATCCATATCTGGCGTTGCAATCAGGGCCTCCAGAATAGCTCCAGCCAAATCATGTTCACCATAATACAAGGTTCCAAACATTTTATCACTGATAAGATTGTCCAGATAAGGATTTCCATGTGCAATGACAGGCGTCCCACTAGCCAAACTTTCCAAGTAGGTCAAGCCTTGGGTTTCACTTGTCGATGCCGAGATGAAGAAATCTGCCGCCTTATAGTAAAGAGCGGTCTCACTAGGAGCAATCATCCCTGTAAAGACAACGGAGTCTTGAATCTCTAGTTTCTGGGCTTGCTCTTTGAGGTCATTCAGATAAGGGCCATCCCCAGCAACTACCAGTTTAACCTTGTCTTCCTCTTTCAGAACATCAGCAAAGGCTGCTAATACTGCTTGAATATTTTTTTCATAGGAAATTCTGGAAAGACTCAGCAACATCTGTTCATCAGCTTGAATCCCTAGTTTACTACGTAGTTCTTTCAGATTTTCTTGCTTGATTTCTGGACGTTCAAACTTGGCTAATTCAATCCCAGTAGGAATGACACGTTTTTCGACCTTGACCTTATAGTCAGATAGCAAGTCACGGACAATCTCACTAGGACAAATGACTCCATCTACATCATGTAAAAAACCTCTAACCAAATACTTGACCATACTAGGACGAATCAACATCCCCTTGGCAATATAATGCACATAGTCTTCGTATTGGGTGTGATAGGTATGGATGACTGGAATCTTCAATTCACGCGCAATCCAAATCCCCAACAGGCCAAGAGAAAATTCTGTCTGAGTGTGGATAATATCCAGTTGATATTGTTTAGCAATTTCAAGCGCCTTGCTGAAACCTCGATAGGCAAAGCGGCGATCCTTAAAAGCAAAGAAAGGAACACTTGGAATGCGGATAATTTGCCAATCTTCGTAGCGATTGACATCCTTATCTGTCGTCGTAAAGATAAAAACAGCGTGCCCCTGCTTTTCAAGTTCGGTTTTCAAGGTTCGAATACTGGTCGCAACACCTGAAACCTGAGGAAAATAGGTATCTGTAAATAAACCAATTCGCATAGATTACCTCACTTTTTACTTTCTCCCTAAAGCGGCTTGTTTCTCATAAAAGTCCAACCAGATTTGTAACAGATGCTCTTCAGAATACTCTCTAGAAATATTCTTAGCTTTTTCTTTCAAATCTTTTAAAGCAGCAGGATTCGCTTGATATTCCAGAATAGCTTCTTTCATCTCTTCTCTGTCTGCTGTAGCCCGATAATCTCCCTCCAAAATTACCTTATAAAGATCTAAATCACGCAACATAATCGGAGCTTCACAACTGGCAGCCTCTAAAATCGTCATCGGAAAGAGCTCATTATAACTAGGAAGCAAGAAAAGATTCGCTAGGGCATACAATTCTCGCATCCGCTCTGGCGATACAATACCTGGAAAAATCAAATTTTTAGGTGGATTCTCCATGATTTTCTTGTAACGTTCATAACCATCTGTCATACCACCAAAAGAGAAACCACCTGCCCAGATAAAGGTAATTTGCGGCAATTCCTCAGCCAGACGGATAAAATCGTCAATCCCTTTGCGTTTCTGAACTTGACCAGCACCTACTACGATAAACTGATTGTCACTAAGACCTAGCTCTGTACGCAGTCTCGCTACCTCTTCTTGCGGAAGAGGATGCCATTTTTCCTTGTTTACAAAGTTAGGAATATAGGTCACTTTTTCACGTGGAATACCAGCTGCCACCAAATCCTCGATAAACATAGGATTGACCACCACCAAATGCTCCATCCGGTTGTAAAAAGAAAATACATAGCGTTTCACAATTCCCTTTAAGAAAAATGGAATTTTTAAACTCCCCTCAAGTGTATCAGGCAAGAAGTGCACATAGCCAATTTTCCTTCCTGAGCGTTTCTTTTGGAAGGTTGATAAATAATAGGGTAAATCAATTGTATGAAAGTGAGTCACATCTGCCTCGATTGGAAGATTTTCTGTAACAATCAATTGGTCCTTTGCATCACGGTGAAGAAGACGAACTAATTCACGGTAGGCACCTGAAACTCCTTGTCCTGCTACTTTCTCACTTGAACTCAACATATTGATGCGTAATTTCTTTTTTTCCATAACTACTATTATATCATTTTCTTTGAATAAAATCAGCAAAAGAAAGGAGAGACTAGAGGAAAAGAAGAGGAAATTTCCTCGCTTTTCCAATAATCTCTCACATGTGTTTATATGTTTACTTAATGCCTAGGGCAATGCGTGCATAGCGACTCATTTTTTCAACAGTCCAGGCTGGATACCAAACTAATTTGACCTCAGTATCCGTTACTTCTGGAACCTCTGTCATAGCATCATAAATCTGGTCTGTCAAAAGATCAGCTAGGGGACAACCCATGGTTGTTAAAGTCATATCAATCTCTGTTTGTCCTGTGTCGCCGTCAAAACGAATCTCATAAATCAAACCAAGATTGACAATATCGATTCCCAACTCAGGGTCGATGACTTCTTCCAAGGCTGATAAAATTCGTGTTTTGATGTTTTCAATTTGCTCTTCTGTATAAGTCATATTCATCCTCACTCTTAGTCTTCAATAAAATCACGAAGCGGTTTGCTACGACTTGGTTGGCGTAGTTTTCTCAAAGCCTTTGCTTCAATCTGACGGATACGCTCACGGGTTACGTTAAAGACTTTACCCACATCTTCAAGGGTACGCATTTTTCCATCATCTAGCCCAAAACGTAGACGCAAAACATTTTCTTCACGGTCTGTAAGAGTATCCAAGACCTCATCTAACTGCTCACGCAAGACGATACGAGTTGTATAATCCACTGGATTTTCAATCACTTCATCTTCGATAAAGTCCCCAAGGTGGCTATCATCCTCTTCACCGATAGGAGTTTCAAGGGATACCGGTTCTTGGGCAATCTTCAAGATTTCACGAACCTTGTCAGGGGTCATATCCATACGTTCAGCGATTTGTTCTGGTGTCGGATCTTGTCCCAATTCTTGAAGAAGATTACGTTGTTCACGAACCAATTTATTAATGGTTTCAACCATGTGAACTGGGATACGGATAGTACGAGCTTGATCCGCAATAGCACGAGTGATAGCCTGACGAATCCACCAAGTTGCGTAAGTTGAAAACTTGAAGCCTTTAGAATAGTCAAACTTGTCAACCGCCTTCATCAAGCCCATGTTCCCTTCTTGAATCAAGTCAAGGAACTGCATACCACGGCCGACATAGCGTTTAGCAATAGAAACAACCAAACGAAGGTTGGCTTCCGCAAGACGTTGTTTGGCTTCGATATCACCAGCTTCAACAGCCAGTGCCAATTCTTTTTCCTCTTCATTGGTCAAGAGAGGAACGACTCCGATTTCTTTCAAGTACATACGAACAGGGTCATTGACCTTAGCCGAAGTTGAACCAATCAAGTCCTCGTCGCTGAGTTCTGGCTCTTCTTCAGTGCTCAGAACACGCGCACTCGGATTTCCTTCGTTATCTGTGATAGAAATCCCTGCATCCTGAATTCGCTGCAAGAGATCTTCAATCCCATCAGCATCCAAGGTAAAAGGAATCACCAGACTTGCATTAATTTCATCATCAGTTGCTGTCCCTTTTTGTTTATGATTACGGATAAATTCTGCTACTTGTACATCAAATGTTGTTACTTCTTTTTGTTTTGTTGCCATTATTACTCCATTCTTCTCTTTTGGGAAATTAAACGTTCCAATTCTTCTAGGGCTGTGTCGGTATCTCCTACATGGCTCGCCTCCTGCACCTTCTTTTTGATTCTCATATTGTCCTGATTCAAGAGAGCCTTGTTTCTAGTCATTTCTACTTCACTTAGTTCATGCGGTGACATCTCAGCAGGCAAATCATGAGCTAAGACTTGATACCAAGCTCTTTCAACTTCGTCTGTCTGTTCTGCTAGAACTTCTGGAGGAAGATTGCCATACTGGCCAAGCAAGTCATATAAGACCTGAAATTCAGGTGTGTCAAATGCAAAGTCTTCTCGCAAACGGTAATCGTTCAAAACAAGAGGGGATTCCACCATTCGATAAAGTAGATGAGCTTCTGCCCTCATAATAGCTGATAACTGCTTGGTGACAGGCATAGTGATTGGCGTCGGTTTGGAAATCCCTTCCATGCGATTTTGCCTTTGCGCCTGACGGCTTTCATTAACAATCTGCTCAATCTGAGCATAATCAAAGGATGCCAGACTGTCAGCTAAAATATGAATATAGCTGTTTTGAGCAGTGATAGACTTTTCTTGAACAATCAAGGGCGCTATTTTTTCAATAAATTCAATCTGAGCCTGCAGATTTTCACTATTTTCAGGCTTATACTGATGAATGTAAAACTCAATCGGACTAATACGAGTTTTTGTTAATAGATAGGCCAAGTCTTCTGGTCCATTTTTTTGTAGATATTCATCAGGATCCAAGTTATCAGGCATGCTTACGATTTGCACAGGCATATCACCAATTTCGTCCAGCGCTTTCAATGTCGCAGCTTGCCCAGCCTTATCGCCATCGTAAACAAGAACTAACTTCTTGGTTAACCTTTTCAGATGCTCAACATGCTCACGACTCAAGGCCGTTCCCATAGATGCCACAGCGTTTTCGATTCCAGCCCGATAGGCTGCGATGACATCCATGAACCCTTCCATGAGGTAAATCTCACTGGCTTTTCCAGAAGATTTTTTTGCCCTATCCATATGATATAATTCGTAACTTTTGTTAAAAATTGCAGTCGATCGGCTATTTTTATACTTAGAAGTTTGTGAATCCGTTTTCTGCCAGATACGACCTGAGAAGGCAATGACCTTTCCCTGGTCATTTGTCAGGGGAAACATAATCCGATTGTGAAAGGTGTCTACAAATTGATTGGCATCCGAGAGATAAAACAGTCCCGAATCCAAGAAATCCTCTTCACGATACTGATCAGACAAACGTTGATAGAGATAGTTTCGTTCTGGAGGTGCTAAACCAATCCGAAAATGCTTGAGCACTTCATCTGTCAAACCACGCTGATAAAGGTAGTTTCTGGCCTCTTCCCCCATGGTCGTTGTCATCAGAATAGCATGATAAAATTTGACAGCATCTTCGTGCATATCATAAAGAGCTTGGTGGGGTGAAGCTGGCTTCTGCTCACTATAAAGCGGTTTTTCTACCTCTATCCCAACACGCTGACCTAAGATTTGGACAGCCTCCATAAAGGGAACCCCTTGGTACTCCTCAATGAATTTAAAGACATCACCTGAGCGACCACAACCAAAACAGTGGTAAAACTGCTTGTCCTCTACAACGTTGAAAGAAGGTGTTTTTTCACCATGAAAAGGACAGAGCCCTAGATAGTTCCGTCCTGCCTTTTGTAAAGAAATCACATCTCCTATGACTTCCACAATGTTGGCATTGTTTTTGATTTCTTCAATGACTTGTTTGTCAACCATACACAATACCTCCATGTTATCATAGTTTACTTTATATAGTATACTTTATTTCAGAAAAAAAGTAAACCATTTCACTCATTTTCCCTACTTTATTCAAAGAGTTGATAATAATCAGAGATTTTCATTTTTGCTTTTTCTTCTTGTTTCAAATCTTGGATAATTCGTCCTTCTTTCATGACAATTAAGCGATTGCCATATTTGAGAGCATCTTCCATATGGTGGGTAATCATAAGCGCTGTCAGCTGGTCCTTCTTGACAAATTCATCCGTCAATTCCATCAAGGCCACACTGGTCTTTGGATCAAGGGCTGCAGTATGCTCGTCTAACAAGAGTAATTCAGGACGCTTCAAGGTTGCCATCAAGAGACTCAAAGCCTGTCTTTGTCCACCTGATAAGAACTCAATCGGTGTATTCAAGTGTTTCTCAAGACCGTTTCCCACTTTTTCAATAGTTGCCTGAAACTCATCCTTATAGCTAGCCAGACGTCTCGGAAACAGTCCACGCTTTTCACCACGAAACTTGGCAATCAAAAGATTTTCAGCCACCGTCATACGGGGAGCTGTCCCCATCTTGGGATCTTGGAAGACTCGAGACAAATACTTAGCCCGCTTCTCTGGTGAAAACTTGGTAACATCTTCACCCAAAATACGGATGGTTCCACTGGTTAATGACAAGGTTCCTGCAATAGTGTTAAAGAGAGTTGATTTCCCAGCACCATTTCCACCTAAAATCGTGATGAAATCCTGTTCAAAAATTTCTAAGGAAACATCATTTAAAATAATCTTTTCTTCATCAAAGCCATTTTTAACGACTTTGGTTGCATTTTTTAATTCTACAATTGCTGTCATTTGCTTAATTTGGCTCCTTTCAAGATTGTTTGCTTAAATGTTGGAATCATGAGGCAGACTGCTAAAATCACGGCGCTGTACAAACGAAGGTAACTTGTATTAAATCCAAGCGCAATAACTGCCCACACTAAGAATTGATAGGCAATAGAACCCACAACGATGGCAACCAGACGCTCTGCCAAGCTCAAACTCTTGAAAATAACTTCTCCAATAATCAAACTTGCAAGACCTACAACGATAACCCCGATTCCTCGAGACACATCAGCATACCCTTCTTGCTGAGCAATGAGGGCACCTGCAAGGGCAATCACACCATTTGATAAGACCAAGCCCATGAGCTCCATGCGTCCAGTATGAATCCCGAAACTTCTAGCCATATCAGGATTGTCACCTGTAGCAATATAGGCTTGTCCTAGTTTGGTATCCAAGAAAAAGAGCATGAGAGCAATAACAAGACTGACAAAGATGAGACCTGTCAAGAGTTGGTTCAAATCTGAATCAAAAGGCAAAACATCCTGGATTTGCTTGGTTCCAAGCAATCCTAAATTTGCACGTCCCATAATCAAGAGCATGATAGAGTGACAGGAAGTCATCACCAAAATCCCTGAGAGCAAGGTTGGGATCTTCCCTTTTGTATAAAGAAGTCCTGCTGCCATTCCAGCCAAACAACCTGCTCCTACAGCAACAAGAGTCGCTAAAAATGGGTTCACTCCTTTGGTTATCAAAGTGACAGCAACAGCTCCCCCAAGAGGGAAGGAACCTTCTGTTGTCATATCTGGAAAGTTCAAAATCCTAAATGTCATAAAGATCCCCAGACCTAAAATAGCCCAGACAAATCCTTGAGAAATAATAGATAATATCATCTGTTTCTTAACCTTTTCTATATGATTTCTATTGTAAAAAATTGGAGGAGATGTCCCCAACTCCTCCATTACAGATTATTCAATCACTTGTCCCGCTTCTTTTAGAACAGAATCAGGAATCGTAATACCTAGCTCTTGTGCCAATTTTTTGTTGATAACTGACTTACCAGTTGAAAAGACATTAACTGGAGTATCGGCTGGTTTTGCACCTTTCAAGACTTGCGCAATCATTTTACCAGTTGCCACACCAAGGTCATGTTGGTCAACTACAACTGATGCCAAACCACCTGCTTCTACCATGGCAGTTGCGCTTGGATAGATTGGCTTTTTAGCTGATTGATTGCTTGATACAACTGTTGAAAATGCAGATGCAATGGTGTTATCGATTGGAATCCAGATAGCATCAACCTTGCTAGTCATAACGTTAACTGTTGAAGCAATTTCATTTGTTGAAGGAACAGCAAATGTTTCGACTGTCAAACCTGCTTTTTCAGCATAAGCCTTAAATTCTTCTACCTGAGTTTTGGAATTATCTTCACTACTTGAGTAAAGAGCTCCAATTGTTTTCACATTTGGTGTCAAAGCTTTGATGAGTTCAACTTGTTGTTGAGCGGGATTGTGGTCAGATACCCCTGTAATGTTGCCACCTGGTTTTTTCAAATCTTTGACCAAGTTAGCTCCGATTGGGTCTGTAATAGCAGCCATGATAACCGGTAGATCTTTTGTGGCACTAGCTAAACCTTGAGCAGCTGGTGTTGCAATACCAACCACAAGGTCATTCCCATTTGCAACCAATTGTTTACTCATTGTCGCAACCTTACTTTGGTCACCTTCTGAGTTCATAAAATCGATTTTAAGTTGATCATCTTTATAACCTTCTTCTGCAAGTCCATCTTGTATCCCTTTATAAATCAAATCAAGAGATGGATGGCTCACAAACTGAAGAACACCAACTTTGGCAACTTTCTTCTCATTCTTAGCTTCTGGTTTATTCATTGAAGAGTAAATCAAGCTTCCTGCTACTAAGACTGCTAATGCAGCGATAATCCCAATTAAACGTTTATTTTTCATTCTATTTCTCCTTTTATTCCTTTAAAATACTTCACTTATCTAATACTCTTCGAAAATCTCTTCAAACCACGTCAGCGTCGCCTTACCGTAGCTATGGTTACTGACTTCGTCAGTTCTATCCACAACCTCAAAGCAGTGCTTTGAGCAACCTGCGGCTAGCTTCCTAGTTTGCTTTTTGATTTTCATTGAGTATAAACAATTGACGCCATCGTTTTCTTTCCATACTAACCTCCATCAAAAAAGTCCTCACACAAAAAAACTTGTGTGAGGACGTCGATGCGCGGTACCACCTCAATTATAGGGAATTTCCCTATCGCTCTGTCTCGCAATAACGAGATGCACTGTAAGGTGTGCTCACCGAATTTTTATGATTTCAAATTCTAAATAACATTCAGCCCAATTTTCATCATCATCACTTATCTGTTTTCAGCTACCACAGACTCTCTAAAAAGTTTATATGATTACTTTTCTGAATGGTTAAATTATATCATTTTTCAACTACTTGTCAAGACTCTTTTAGCATTTTTTTGAAATATCAAAAACTTCCCCTATAGAAAAGAGGAAGTTTGATAGGTATCAGCCAGAATTACGCAATCCTGTCGCAATTCCGTTGATGGTTGTATGGATTAATTTTTCTTGGTCACTAGATAATTCTCCTCGGCGTTGACGTTTAATCAACTCCAACTGGATATAGTTAAGGATATTAAAGTAAGGCATACGGTAATCCAAACTTGCTTTTAGATATGGATTTTCAGCTAATAATTCGTCATAGCCTTCGATAGCCAAGATAACTTCCTTGGTAACTTGCCATTCATTTAGAATAGTCTCATAGATTGCTTTTACTTCTTCATCCTCACACAGTTTGGCATATTCAAAAGCAATGTTCATATTTGATTTTGACAAGACCATATCAACATTTGAAAGGAGCGATTGGAAGAAAGGCCAGTTTTGGTACATATCTCGTAAGATAGCGATATTCTCTGGATTTTTATCGATAAATTCCTTGAAGCTTGAACCAACCCCATACCAGCCAGGGAACATGACACGACTTTGAGACCATGAGAAGACCCAAGGGATGGCTCTCAAACCACCGATTTCAGTAATAGTCTTACGAGCAGCTGGACGAGAACCAATATTAAAGCTTGAAATAGCCTTGATTGGACTTGACTCGAAGAAATAATCATAGAAATGGTCATTACCAAAGACCAAATCACGGTAGATATCGTAACTACGGTCCACCACTTGATCCATAATGGCTTCATATCGATTGGATGTATTGGTATCACTCTTCTTCTGAGTAATCATACGGTTAATGGCTGCAGATACTAGCATTTCAAGGTTATAGTAGGCAGCATCTTTATTACCGTATTTATTGCCAATTACTTCACCCTGCTCCGTCAAACGGATACGATCCTTGATTGACTTGAGTGGTTGAGATGTGATAGCTTCATAAGTTGGTCCCCCACCACGACCAACAGTACCACCACGGCCATGGAAGAAGGTAACCTTCACGCCAAATTCATCTCCAATAGCAGTCAATTGTTGTTGAGCCTTGTAGAGGGTCCAACATGATGAAAGATAACCACCATCTTTATTACTATCAGAGTAGCCAAGCATGATTTCTTGGTAGTTATTGCGCGAAGCAATCCATTTCTTGGCAAGAGGAAGAGAAAGGTACTCTCTCATAGTTTCTTCTGAGTGGTCCAAGTCCTCAATTGTTTCAAAGAGAGGAACGATTTGGACGCGAGCTCTTTCTTTATCAACTAGCCCTACTTCTTTTAGCAAGATAGCCAATTCCAACATGTCTGATACGCTGGTTGCATGTGAAATGATGGTCTGACGAATAACATCGTCACCTAATTTATCTTTCAAATTACGAGCAGCCTTAAAAATAGCCAATTCTTTTTCAAGTAACTCTGATTTTTCAACATGAGTAGCAGAAAGAATACGTGGATCTTCTTCTAATTCTTTCAAGAGAAGCTGGCATTTTTCTCCTTCACTTAGTTCGCTATAATGAGAATGAATACCTGCTGATTTCAAGAGTTCAGCTACACAGACTTCATGAACACTAGAATCTTGACGCATGTCAATAGATGCCAAATAGAAACCAAAAATTTCAACTGCCTGGATCAACTCAACAAAATCACCAGAAATCAGTGCCTCACCCTTGTTTTCTAAAAGGGAATCACGAATAGTAATTAAATCCTTATAAAAATCATTAGCTGTTTCATAGCGAGCCCCAACTTCCTTATCCTCAATCAGATAGGTTTTTGTTGCTTGGATTTTTGATTGAATATCAAATAAGGCACGGCGGTAAAGCTCTTTTTCACGGTAGATCGAGTTATCCTTGGATTGACGAGCCATTTCTCTGACTTGCTTGCTCACATTGACAATACTGGTTGAGAGAGAGAACTCACGATAAAGTTGGTAAATCTTTTCATCATAGTAGTTCATGATGACTTCACACTGAGTCATAGCAGATTGTTTCAAGGTATCTGCTGTAACAAATGGATTACCATCACGGTCTCCACCAATCCACATACCCATGGTAATTGGTTTAGGATGTTTCAACTCCAAGCCATGTTTTTTAGCCAGACGCTTGTACTCAGCAGTCAAATGAGGAACTGCCTTCAAAAATGAACTATTGTAATATTCCATAACATTCGTGATTTCATTGGTTACTTTCAATTTCTTTTCACGAATCATGTCTGTCTGCATGATAATCTCAATGTAACGACGGAGATCATTATGCCATTTTTCCTTATTAATCAATCCTAATTTCACATCACGATACTTACGCAAGAGGGTATGGATATGGTTAGTCAAATCCAGCATACTCTTACGTTGTACTTGTGTTGGATGGGCAGTCAAAACAGGGACAACATTCAAGTGTTCTAGAATTTCAACCGCATTTTCTTTTTCTGCAACCATTTTGATCGTTGCCGATAATTTCCCAAGATAATCTTGATCGATATTATTTTGGTGGTTGATTTCATAGGCCAAATCCACATCTTCTGAAATATTAATCAAAAGGGGCAAGATAGAGAAATAGCGTGAAATATAGGCCATTTCATCATTTGACAGACTCGTAACCAATTGGTTCAAGCCTTGATAATCTTCTTGAGTTGATAATTCTTTCAACTCCATGATTTTTGCAAAAGTCTCTGGGGCAAGCATATTTTTAGTGATATCTTCTAACAATTCTGTTAAAATCAATACTTCTTCTTGCACGACAGCTTTATTACTATAGTTTTCTAATTTTTGAAGAGACATAGGTAATCCTTTCCACTATCAACTCTACATATAGTTTGATGAGTGAGCTTCTAACTCCTCATATAATTGGGCACGTTTTTCACTTGCATCAATATTTAAGACAAAGGCGATGGCTACAGACAAGACTAGGAGACTGTTCCCTCCTTGTGATAAGAAGGGGAAGGTTACTCCTGTCGAAGGAATAATGCCCGAAATTCCGCCAATATTGACAAATACCTGTACCAGCATCATCCCCCCAACCCCAATCGCCATCATGGAATTAAAGGGATTCTTAGCACGAATACCGACTAGGATAATCCGCAAAATCAGGAAAAAGACAAGGGCTAAAATCAAGCTGGCTCCCACAAATCCAAACTCTTCAATGACAATTGAAAATACAAAGTCTGTATGAGCCTCTGGTAAATAACCACGTTTTTCGATTGAATTTCCTAATCCTAGACCAAACCAACCACCATTTACCATGGCAAAGTAGGAATTTGCAAGTTGGTGGCCTGCTCCTGCCAAATCAGCAAAGGGATTAAAGTAGGCACTGAAACGCTTAGCAACGTAACCAAATACTGGAACTTTTGAAAACTTATCAACCCCAATCATAGAAATAGCTGATAAGGATAGGGCTGAAACTCCAAACAATACACCGATAAAGACTATAAACCAACGATGAGCAATCCCACTAACTGTATACATAATCAAGGCGACCAGCGCTAGGATTGTAGCATTCCCCAAATCTGGGAAAATAGCCAAACTTCCTATCATTACCAAGAGGACAAAACGCCAATCATTAAAAGCTCGAGGAATCCATTGATTTTGAGTTAAAACTTGAAAATCGTAAATACCAATTTCATCCTGTTGTTTTGAAAAACGTTGGGCCAAGTACCAGACGATGATAATCTTCAAATACTCCGCTGGCTGAATGGTCAAAGGTCCTACTGAAATCCAACCATAGGCTCCATTGACTGGCGTACCAATTAAGCGAGCCAGAGCTAAGAGAATCAGCTCAACAAACATAACAATAAATAAAAGTCGTTCTTTTCTTAAAAAATTCAGTTTCAGCTTATATATCAAGGCAATCAATATTAAACTAAATATCCAAAACATTCCCTGACTTCGAACCAATTGGAGGGCACTTTTACCTTCTTCGATAAGAATGGCACTGGTTGTAGAATAGACTACAATCAAACCCAAAATAGATAAAAGTAAGTAAGGAACTAGAATAGAATAGTTTAACAGGTGCCTCTTACTAATCTTCATAGTATCACCAATCTAATGAGAACAAAAGAAATTATTCCCAAATTCCGTTTATTTTCTAGTTTTGATTGCTATTATACCATTTTTTCCGAAAGAAAAAAACTCTTACCCTTAAGATAGAAGATTTTCTCATAAGAAAAAGAGCACTTGGCTCTTTTCTGTTTTATTCTTTTGAAGAACTGCTTGAGCTTGAATCTCCACCACCGATGTATTGAGTGAAGATATTTTGGAAGGCTTGATCTTTAACCTTGATATTGGCTGCTTGCAATTCTTTTCCGATAATACTTTGAACAAATGATGCGTCGTTTTGTTTTTGAGTTAAGATAACAGTTTTTAATTTTTCTTTATAGTCATCGATATTAGATGATTTTTCTGTTTTCTTAATCAGTTTAACAATGTAATATTGGCTGCTGTATGCTTGTGTTCCAGTAACACTAATCACATCAGAAACACCGTTTACATCTAACGCAAAAGCTGCTTTCTTAACTTGATCTGGTACTTCTGTTGAAGCAGAATCAAAGGTGATTTCTCCACCATTCGCTTTAGTTTTCTCATCTGTTGAATTATCTTTGGCTAATTGAGCAAAGTCTGCATCACTAGCTTTGGCTTTTTCGAGGACTTCTTTCGCTTTATCCTCATTATCAAGACGAATGATTTGAGCCGTTACATCTGGAGTGTACTCGTCATAAGCCTTCTTGTAAGCATCATCTGTCAATTCAGCTTCTGCTGCTTTCTTAACTGCCAACTCAACCAATTTACTTGTACGAATTTGAGCTTTACGTGTTTCAAGAGTCATTCCTGCTTGCGATAAGACACGTTGGTAGTTCTCACCATATTGTTTCTCTTCTTCGGCAATAGTATCGTTGACTTCTTTGTCATCTACTTCTGAGCCATATTGCTTCTCAAATACTTTTTGGATGGTCATGTTCAACAAGACTTGTTGTGCTGAAGGGTTGCTTTTCACTTGCTCATAAAATTGATGTTCTGTGATGACATCCCCTTTCATGCTGATAAGGTCTGCCCCTTCTGAACCTTTCGAACAAGCTGCTAAAGTTGCTACTGATAATAGTGTAATGGCACCTGCCAATAGTTTTTTCTTCATGTCTACTCCTTTGAGATAAGTGTTACCCTATCTATTTTACTATATTTTCTTAAATTTTTCTGAAAATCATTCGCTGTCAGGCAATTGAACATCTGCTACATTTTTACGAAGCATGAGAATACCGTCCCCCAGAGGTACTAATGTTGCGGTGAGTCCTGGATTGTCTAAGGTTGCATCAAATAGTCTTTGAAGTCCTCTGTAAATAGTTCGCTGACCACGACGGACTTCCATAATATCCTTGGCAACATCACCACCTTGGAAAATATCATCCAAAACAACCACACCACCGACTTCCAAATGTTTGAGGATTTCTGGCAGAAAGACGATGTATTTAGACTTGGCTGAATCCATAAAGACGAAATCATAGGACTCTGTCAAGGTAGATAAGACATCTACCGCATCTCCTTCTAGGAGCGTAATTTGCTTGCGACTGTCAAACTGGGCGAAATTTTCCTTGGCAAAACCAATCATTTCTGGATTGCGATCAATGGTTGTAATCTTGGCATTTGGCGCATGTTCCGCCATCAAAAGGGCTGAAAACCCGATGGCCGTCCCAATTTCCAGAATGTTTTTAGGTTGTATGGTTTCCATGAGAAAACGGAAATAAGCAACCGTTTCATGGGGAATAATGGGAATATTTTCCTTGCGGGCAAAGTCTTCCAATTCTTTCAAAGATCCTGTGACCTGCTTTTGGCGCTGACGCATCAAGTCTACAATTTCTTCCTTGACGACAGGGCGACGCATGTTATGGTTGGCATTTTTACTATATGATTCAACCATCTTATGCCATTCCCAATTTTTCAACAAGTGCTTCAAACTCATTTAAACGACGTTCAAAGACTGCAAAGGCATCGTTGAGATAGTCTTCCTTCTCCATATCAACACCAGCTTTTCTCATGACATTAAGTGGATAGTCAGATTTACCTGCCTTGAGGTAATCAATATAACGGTCACGGTCTTCTTGACTACCATGGACAATCTTTTCAGCCAGAGCTGAAGCTGCTGCAAAGCCTGTTGAATATTGATATACATAGTAGTTATAGTAGAAGTGTGGAATGCGTGCCCACTCGTATTGGATTTCAGGATTATCTTCCTTACTCAAACCATAATACTCTTGGTTCAGGTCTGCGTAGAGTTTATTTAGGAAATCACTTGTCAAGACTTCACCTTTTTGATCCGCTTGGTGAATGGCGTGTTCAAACTCAGCGAATTGAGTTTGGCGGAAAACTGTTCCACGGAAACCGTCTAGGAAGTTATTGAGAATAGCAAAGCGCGTTGCGTCATCTTCCACTTCTTCCAATAATTTCTCCGTCAAGATATTCTCATTGGTAGTTGAGGCAATCTCAGCTAAGAAGATAGAGTAATCTCCATAAACATAAGGCTGCGTTTCACGAGTATAGCTTGAGTGCATACTGTGACCTGTTTCATGGACAAGGGTAAAGAGATTATCTAGATTGTCCTGCCAGTTTAGGAGCATAAAGGCATTGGTATCGTAAGAACCGCCAGAGTAGGCACCTGAACGCTTGCCTTGATTTTCGTAAACATCAATCCAACGCTCGCTGAAGGCACGTTTAACACGGCTCAAGTAATCTTCACCCAAGACTGCCAAGGCATCTTCTGCCTTTTTCAAGGCTTCTTGGTAGGTAAAACTGTATTCAACAGATGAAAGCGGTGTGTAGACATCATACATCTTTAGGTCGGAAATACCCAAGATTTTTGAACGAAGCTCAAGATAGCGATGCAAGAGTGGCAAGTGCTTGCGAACTGCTGCTACCAAATTGTCATAAACACTTTCTGGAACAAAATTCGCTGCTAGGGCTGCATGACGAGCACTCTTGTAGTTGCGAACTTTGGCACGGTAGTTTTGCACCTTAACATTGGTTTGCAAAGTTTTGGCATAGGTATGTTGGAATTGTTCATAAGTCGCATAAAGGGCTTGATAGGCACCACGGCGTACCTCACGACTTTTAGACTCCATCAAACGTGTGTAAGTCCCATGAGAGAGCTGAACTTCCTTACCATCATCGTCGAGGACATAAGGGAACACAATATCCGCATTGTCCAGGATAGCGAAGGTTTCACTTGCCGAACCAAAAATTTCTCCAGCTCCAGCCAATAATTCTTCTTCACGTTGTGACAAAACGTGGTCTTTTCCTTGTAAAAGTTTGTCAAAATAGTGTTGATAAACCTGCAATTTTGGTTGAGCCTCTAAAAAGTCAGCATACTGCTTTTCACTAATTTCCATAAATTCAGGCTCATAGAATGAAAAGGCTTGGTCCAGCTGGCTGTAGAGGGTCATTGCCTTAGCATAGTACTCTTGATACTTGGCTTCACGTGTGTCCTGGTCATTTTTCATATGAGCATAAACGTAAAGCTTCTCCATTTGGCGTTCCATCTCAAGAGAAAATTCAGTAATTTCGAGTAGGCTATCCGCACTATCCAAGAGATGGCCTTCATACTGGGCTACTGTCTCCAATTGTTCTGTTAACTCTTTTAAGGCTTCTTCCCAAGCCTGGTCAGTTGGGTAAATCGTTGATAGATCCCATGTATCTTTTTCATTTATTTCATGTCTTTGTAATACCATTAGATTCCTCCATCCTTTCTATTCTACCATATTTTTCAAGAAATATTGCTGATAAAAGGCTGGTGGATAAAGCTTTTGCCAATCATTTTGAGGATTTTCTTGGTAATAGGTGTAAAAGTGCTGATAATAGCTGGTCAAATCTTGCTCAATCTGGAAAAATTTGCCTACTAGTGGCCGAATTTGTGGATACCATTCTTTTAGCCCATAAGTCAGGAGATTTTCTCCCTTTTGATAGGCTTCTGCTTGTTCTTTCATCCAAAAGGGATGTTGATAGTACAGCTGTTGCCGGATATAGCGACAAATGCCCTTGTCCTGAGAAACTGTAAAATGAGATATTTTTTGTTTCTTATAAGGAAAACGCAATATTTCCAATAAACTAGCTTGACCATAGGGAAATTCCTTGATTTGATAATGGAGTTTACCACGGAGGTCTTGGTGAATCAGGTATTTGAGCCTTAAAAGCTGTTTTTCCTTATCTAATTCCCAAACATAAAAGCCCATGTTGTGACTAAAATAGAGAAAACCTTGTTGCAGACGAGTTAAACGCTCCTTGAGCCAAAGTTTTTGACCCAGCAACCACAGTACTTGATAACCCTGACTACGATAGCCCTCACTTCGCTCTTTAAGAACTTTTTGAGGCAAGGGGCTACACTGAACCTCTAGAGCTAGATTGCCATTTACAAATACATCTGCAATCTGTTTAAGCTCTGGAAGCGGGTATTCTAATTGCACCTCTGCCTCTTTTTTCAACCACTGATAGAGAGATTCCTTATTGGCCAAGTGTTCTGGACTTTCATTTTCAAATGAAAAACCACAGTCTTTTAAAGATTTATGGGCAAAATGGGTCCGTACACTTGGTCCTTGACGCAAACGGAGCTGACCTCCACAAGCGGGGCAGGTATATGCTTGTTTCTCGAGCCTATCCTCTAACACATTTACCAACTGTCCCCTAGCATCTCTCGCAACAAACATGATTTCCCTCCTTTTCTATATTATTCGTAAAAATTAATAATCGTATTTTTAATTATCGAAGATGTGAACTAAGAGATTAGGAAAGTCAAATTAATTTCTAACAATGCTTCAGAAGTCATGTCCTACTATTCCAGTTTCGATACTTTATATAATTGACAAAGAAACAAAATCTCCTAGCAATCAATGGACTACTAGGAGATTTTTTAAGAAATTCTATATAAGCTATAAAATCAAATACAAATTTTACTAAAAGATTAGATTAGTTCATATATAAATTATACTTCTTCATCTTCTTTACGACGACGGCCTACAAGACCTAGACCAAGTACTGCACTTGCGGCAGCTGCTACCATAGCTACAGTAGAATCTGCTGTACCTGTATTTGGCAATTCTTTAGATTCTTTACGCACATTTGCTTTAACTGCTACTGTTGGGGTTACAGCTTCAATTGCTGCTATACCGTCTGTTTGAGCTGTTGCTACTCCTGCATTGTCCGTTGCTGCGTCAATTGCTTGATTTGCTTTTGTTGCTGCGTCTTGTGCTGCTTGTTTAGCCGCATCTTTTTCTTCTTTCGTTGCGTTTGGAGTACCTTCAAGTGCTGTTAATTTTTCTGCTAATTTTTTCGCTACTTCAGCTTTAGCCGCTGCTTTAACTGCTACTGTTGGGGTTACAGCTTCAATTGCTGCTATACCGTCTGTTTGAGCTGTTGCTACTCCTGCATTGTCAGTTGCTGCGTCAATTGCTTGATTTGCTTTTGTTGCTGCGTCTTGTGCTGCTTGTTTAGCCGCATCTTTTTCTTCTTTCGTTGCGTTTGGAGTACCTTCAAGTGCTGTTAATTTTTCTGCTAATTTTTTCGCTACTTCAGCTTTAGCCGCTGCTTTAACTGCTACTGTTGGGGTTACAGCTTCAATTGCTGCTATACCGTCTGTTTGAGCTGTTGCTACTCCTGCATTGTCAGTTGCTGCGTCAATTGCTTGATTTGCTTTTGTTGCTGCGTCTTGTGCTGCTTGTTTAGCCGCATCTTTTTCTTCTTTCGTTGCGTTTGGAGTACCTTCAAGTGCTGTTAATTTTTCTGCTAATTTTTTCGCTACTTCAGCTTTAGCCGCTGCTTTAACTGCTACTGTTGGGGTTACAGCTTCAATTGCTGCTATACCGTCTGTTTGAGCTGTTGCTACTCCTGCATTGTCAGTTGCTGCGTCAATTGCTTGATTTGCTTTTGTTGCTGCGTCTTGTGCTGCTTGTTTAGCCGCATCTTTTTCTTCTTTCGTTGCGTTTGGAGTACCTTCAAGTGCTGTTAATTTTTCTGCTAATTTTTTCGCTACTTCAGCTTTAGCCGCTGCTTTAACTGCTACTGTTGGGGTTACAGCTTCAATTGCTGCTATACCGTCTGTTTGAGCTGTTGCTACTCCTGCATTGTCCGTTGCTGCGTCAATTGCTTGATTTGCTTTTGTTGCTGCGTCTTGTGCTGCTTGTTTAGCCGCATCTTTTTCTTCTTTCGTTGCGTTTGGAGTACCTTCAAGTGCTGTTAATTTTTCTGCTAATTTTTTCGCTACTTCAGCTTTAGCCGCTGCTTTAACTGCTACTGTTGGGGTTACAGCTTCAATTGCTGCTATACCGTCTGTTTGAGCTGTTGCTACTCCTGCATTGTCAGTTGCTGCGTCAATTGCTTGATTTGCTTTTGTTGCTGCGTCTTGTGCTGCTTGTTTAGCCGCATCTTTTTCTTCTTTCGTTGCGTTTGGAGTACCTTCAAGTGCTGTTAATTTTTCTGCTAATTTTTTCGCTACTTCAGCTTTAGCCGCTGCTTTAACTGCTACTGTTGGGGTTACAGCTTCAATTGCTGCTATACCGTCTGTTTGAGCTGTTGCTACTCCTGCATTGTCCGTTGCTGCGTCAATTGCTTGATTTGCTTTTGTTGCTGCGTCTTGTGCTGCTTGTTTAGCCGCATCTTTTTCTTCTTTCGTTGCGTTTGGAGTACCTTCAAGTGCTGTTAATTTTTCTGCTAATTTTTTCGCTACTTCAGCTTTAGCCGCTGCTTTAACTGCTACTGTTGGGGTTACAGCTTCAATTGCTGCTATACCGTCTGTTTGAGCTGTTGCTACTCCTGCATTGTCCGTTGCTGCGTCAATTGCTTGATTTGCTTTTGTTGCTGCGTCTTGTGCTGCTTGTTTAGCCGCATCTTTTTCTTCTTTCGTTGCGTTTGGAGTACCTTCAAGTGCTGTTAATTTTTCTGCTAATTTTTTCGCTACTTCAGCTTTAGCCGCTGCTTTAACTGCTACTGTTGGGGTTACAGCTTCAATTGCTGCTATACCGTCTGTTTGAGCTGTTGCTACTCCTGCATTGTCAGTTGCTGCGTCAATTGCTTGATTTGCTTTTGTTGCTGCGTCTTGTGCTGCTTGTTTAGCCGCATCTTTTTCTTCTTTCGTTGCGTTTGGAGTACCTTCAAGTGCTGTTAATTTTTCTGCTAATTTTTTCGCTACTTCAGCTTTAGCCGCTGCTTTAACTGCTACTGTTGGGGTTACAGCTTCAATTGCTGCTATACCGTCTGTTTGAGCTGTTGCTACTCCTGCATTGTCAGTTGCTGCGTCAATTGCTTGATTTGCTTTTGTTGCTGCGTCTTGTGCTGCTTGTTTAGCCGCATCTTTTTCTTCTTTCGTTGCGTTTGGAGTACCTTCAAGTGCTGTTAATTTTTCTGCTAATTTTTTCGCTACTTCAGCTTTAGCCGCTGCTTTAACTGCTACTGTTGGGGTTACAGCTTCAATTGCTGCTATACCGTCTGTTTGAGCTGTTGCTACTCCTGCATTGTCAGTTGCTGCGTCAATTGCTTGATTTGCTTTTGTTGCTGCGTCTTGTGCTGCTTGTTTAGCCGCATCTTTTTCTTCTTTCGTTGCGTTTGGAGTACCTTCAAGTGCTGTTAATTTTTCTGCTAATTTTTTCGCTACTTCAGCTTTAGCCGCTGCTTTAACTGCTACTGTTGGGGTTACAGCTTCAATTGCTGCTATACCGTCTGTTTGAGCTGTTGCTACTCCTGCATTGTCCGTTGCTGCGTCAATTGCTTGATTTGCTTTTGTTGCTGCGTCTTGTGCTGCTTGTTTAGCCGCATCTTTTTCTTCTTTCGTTGCGTTTGGAGTACCTTCAAGTGCTGTTAATTTTTCTGCTAATTTTTTCGCTACTTCAGCTTTAGCCGCTGCTTTAACTGCTACTGTTGGGGTTACAGCTTCAATTGCTGCTATACCGTCTGTTTGAGCTGTTGCTACTCCTGCATTGTCAGTTGCTGCGTCAATTGCTTGATTTGCTTTTGTTGCTGCGTCTTGTGCTGCTTGTTTAGCCGCATCTTTTTCTTCTTTCGTTGCGTTTGGAGTACCTTCAAGTGCTGTTAATTTTTCTGCTAATTTTTTCGCTACTTCAGCTTTAGCCGCTGCTTTAACTGCTACTGTTGGGGTTACAGCTTCAATTGCTGCTATACCGTCTGTTTGAGCTGTTGCTACTCCTGCATTGTCAGTTGCTGCGTCAATTGCTTGATTTGCTTTTGTTGCTGCGTCTTGTGCTGCTTGTTTAGCCGCATCTTTTTCTTCTTTCGTTGCGTTTGGAGTACCTTCAAGTGCTGTTAATTTTTCTGCTAATTTTTTCGCTACTTCAGCTTTAGCCGCTGCTTTAACTGCTACTGTTGGGGTTACAGCTTCAATTGCTGCTATACCGTCTGTTTGAGCTGTTGCTACTCCTGCATTGTCAGTTGCTGCGTCAATTGCTTGATTTGCTTTTGTTGCTGCGTCTTGTGCTGCTTGTTTAGCCGCATCTTTTTCTTCTTTCGTTGCGTTTGGAGTACCTTCAAGTGCTGTTAATTTTTCTGCTAATTTTTTCGCTACTTCAGCTTTAGCCGCTGCTTTAACTGCTACTGTTGGGGTTACAGCTTCAATTGCTGCTATACCGTCTGTTTGAGCTGTTGCTACTCCTGCATTGTCAGTTGCTGCGTCAATTGCTTGATTTGCTTTTGTTGCTGCGTCTTGTGCTGCTTGTTTAGCCGCATCTTTTTCTTCTTTCGTTGCGTTTGGAGTACCTTCAAGTGCTGTTAATTTTTCTGCTAATTTTTTCGCTACTTCAGCTTTAGCCGCTGCTTTAACTGCTACTGTTGGGGTTACAGCTTCAATTGCTGCTATACCGTCTGTTTGAGCTGTTGCTACTCCTGCATTGTCAGTTGCTGCGTCAATTGCTTGATTTGCTTTTGTTGCTGCGTCTTGTGCTGCTTGTTTAGCCGCATCTTTTTCTTCTTTCGTTGCGTTTGGAGTACCTTCAAGTGCTGTTAATTTAGCTTTTTTAGCCTTATCAACTTCTAATTTAGCTTGAGCTTTTTGAAGCAACAAAGTCTGGGCGTTAATATCTGCTTGATTTTTTCGATTCGCTATTTCTACATTGTTAGTTTCTTCATTCAATATTTCTTGAGCCTTAGCTAATTCTGCTTGATAAGCAGCCCATGCTTCAGGTGTATAATCGATTTGATTTAATGTTGCTACCTTAGCTGCCTCTGCCTGCAGATCAGCTTTATACATATTAATCTTAACTGTTTGTTGTGCAACTGTATCACTACCTGTTTTTTTAGTTCCGTTATCAATCAGATTTCCTGAAGTTTGATAAGAAACTGTCCCCTCCAATTGTTTTTCAATTGGTTTGTTAGTTGGCAAACTAAAAGTATACGTTAAAGTCTGTTCTCGTTTAGGGTCTAAATTGTTAAAACCAAGGGTCAAACTAGTTCCATTTAGTTGGGCCGAGCTTGTACCTGTTGTTCCAACTAATGTTGCACCTTCTGGCAACTCAACTCTATACTGATTATTTGTAGAAGTTGAGAATCCTTTATTAATGACTTTTACAGTCACAGTAGTATTCACAGTAGTAGGAGTAGCAGAAGTAGCTGTAGATTCATAAGTAGTGTTCACAACTTCAGATACAAGATAAGAACCACTAGCAACACGAACATTACTTACAACTCCTCCTGCATTCTCATCAGATGATATAGCTGGTTTATTGAAACTACTATCATAGCTATGATTTTCTGTACTTCTATTAAGAGCTGTTTCAAATTGAAGTCTTAATTTTGTTAAGCCTTCAGGAACATTTACAAGAACGGACATTTCTCCCATCGGAGTACCAGCATAACCTTTTTCATACCGACCTAGTACAGCTCCTGTTTCTGGATTTTTAACAACTAGTCTTGCTCCATTATTACCACTATTTATATTTACTGTTGTCCCTCTCCAAGTTACCTTAACTTCTTGGCCACCCACTACATCAATATCTTGATAAATAGGACCAAATTCAGGTTTTGGACTGCCACTCCACGATTCTCTTCCTGGATATACTGCTAAAACAGCTCCTATTCCAGAACCTCTGTCACCCGGAAAAGCATCTCCATATTGAGATGCTTTCGCAGTCCAAATAAGAGGAACTGTTGTTGTTGTTGAATTAACAGGTTTCCATCCTGTTAATTTACTTATATCGTTCTTGACAGTAATAGGATCTGATTTTGCAGTTGGAAGTACTGCTCCTTGGCTAGTATCATTAAAATTACCATTTACAATAGCTACATTTGTTGCATTCGTAGCTAGGGGATCTGTGCTTGTTACAGTGCTAGGAGTTGAATCTGTACGGAATGGGTTATTTGTATCCAACGCTTTCCCATTACGTTCATCTCTAGAACCTGAGTTTGCAATAGAATTAGACTCCAAAGTCTTCTCTGCGCTGGTAAGTTTTTTACCTTCACTTAACTTATCAGTTGTATTATCTAATGGTTGTTCTTTTTTCTTTTCAGATTTTGTTTGCAATTTTGATGTCGCTGTAATTAACTTTCTATATGCTGCAGTTAATTCAGTTTGAGTTGTTGCAGTGCTTAAAACAGTTCTTGATTCGTCTAAGATAGTTCTAAGATTATTAACGCTTTCTTCTGTCTTAGTAGCATATGTTCCTTTAGCAAACTTGCCATCAATCTCTTTGATTAAATCTGTTAATTCTTTCTTATCTAGAGTCTCCACCTTCTGGGGTGCTGATTCTGGAGAGGGACTATTTTCAACTGTTGAAGGTTGAGTATTTGTCTCTACTGTTGCAGCAGGACTAGTGGCTACTGTATTACCTTCATAGTTACCATTCTGGACATTCAGTTCTTTAGGTTGCGGTGCTAGTGTCTCCCCATTAGTTGAAGGCACGCTTTGCTCTGCAGCATATACTCCTCCATTTCCTAAAAACATGAAAAACGCAGCTACTGCGACACTAGCTGCACCAAAGCTGACTTTACGAATAGAAAAACGTAATTGCTTTTCACGATCGTGTTTACCTTTATGAAACATCTAAATTTCCTCCAAAATAAATATTTGTATCAAAACTATATTACAGTATTACTTTAATAATGCAATATACCTTTTTTCATGTTTTCTGACCAATTATAATTTTTATGCGTATATATATATATATATACGCATAAAAGTGCTTTTGTTCTATAATTATAGCGATTCTTGAAATAAAAATTACATTGTCAGAAATATTAAATTTTCACAACATTTATAAAAAGGTTGGATATTTCCCCAACCTTCATTCATGTTTATTTGATTTTTTTAGCTAGCATGGTCGCAAAGCGTAGTTGAATACGATTGCCATTTTCATCGCGACGGTGTAAATGGCCTGGATTTTCATTGTACTTGACCAAGTCCCAATCCTTGTAATAGTCTGCCAATTCCCCTTCTTTAAAGGTGAATGGGAAGTTCACTGAGCAAGGATAATCCTCCGTGTCCATGGCACAAACAATAAGATTGTAGCCACCAACAGTAGTTTTCTCCTGCATATTTTTGATAATTGCAGGAATGCGGTCTGCTTGCAAAAACATCAAAACAACTGTCGATACGATGAAATCATAAGCTTGCCCAATACTGGCTGAATTGATATCATAAAGACCAACAGGCATATCTAGGTCTTCCTGCTCAACAATGCTTTGCAAGATTTCAAGGGCCAGTTCATTTTGATCCACAGCTGTCACATCAAAACCTTGCTGGGCTAGAAAGAGTGCATTACGGCCCTGACCACAGCCCAAATCCAAGGCTTTCCCTGGTTTTACTGTCTGCATAGCCTCTAGGACCTCTGAATGAACCTTATTGGTATTGTATTTTTTAGGGAAATAATCCTCAGGTTTACAATAAAACTCCAAATACCATTCCACATCGTCTGTTACAGCCTCCACTCGGTGCCAGGCTTGTGGTTGTGCCATGGGATTGTCGGCTCCTGCTTCAAAGATGTGCTCAGCTAAAACCTCACCATCTTCTGTCAATTCAATAAACTTGAGAGCTCCCTTCAAGACAGTAATTTTCCCCCAAGTTCCAACTTTTGTATTGTGCTTTTGCTGAACAGCCTCTGGCATGGTTTCTTTAGTCCACAAAGGCATACGTTTATAGGCAACTAGTTTTTCCATCTTCATTCCTCTTTTTATCGCTGATTAACAGCTTTCATCACGCGCGCAATATCGCGATTCTGCTCACGACGTTTGATAGACTCCCGTTTGTCATAGTCATGCTTCCCTTTGGCAAGTCCTAAAAGAAGCTTGGCATAGCCATCTTTGATATAGACTTTAAGGGGAACCAGGGTCATTCCTGTCCCTTTGGTCTCCTGTTCCAATTTTTGGATTTGTTTCTTATGGAGCAGGAGTTTACGACGCCGTTCCGGTTCTTGATTCCAGATATTACCCTCTTCGTAAGGTGCGATATGGACATTGCTCAACCAAACTTCTCCATTTTTTACTTGGGCAAAGCCATCCTTGAGATTGATTCGAGCTGCTCGCACACTCTTGATTTCAGTTCCAGTCAGGACCATTCCTGCCTCTAGCGTATCTACGATTGTATAGTCGTGACGTGCCTTTTTATTTTGTGCGACGACCTTTCCCTCGCCCTTTGCCATGCTTGGCTCCTTTCTTAACTACTTCCTTGTAAAAGGGTTTCTTTCCTTTTTTCTTCTTGTCTTTTTGTGAATGCTTGCGCTTATCATTTGATCGTCCTGATTTTCTCTTATCTTCCTTCTTATCTGAACGACGATTTGAACCACGCACTCTGTCACTACGACTAGATTGTTTCAAGCCCTTCTCAATCACATCAAACTCACTTGGGATATATGAGAAGTCAATTTCACCCGTCATCTTGTCGGCTCTTTCAACTCGGATACGGATTTGCTGACCTACACGGAAGGTTGTACCTGATTTCTCCCCACGCAGGGTCAAATCCCGCTCATTGAAATGATAAAATTCAGGTAAATTAGTGATGTGAATTAAGCCTTCGACTGTATTTGGTAATTCAACAAAAAGACCAAATTTAACGATACTTGAAACAACTGCATCATACTCTTCACCAACGTACTCTTCCATGTATTCAGCTTTTTTCATGGCTTCGACTTCACGCTCTGCCTCGATGGCACGGCGCTCACGGTTTGAAGATTGAGTCGCAATCTCTGGAATGACCTGTTCAAAATGATCTGCTACATCCTTAGAACGTCCATAGTCACGAATCATCCGGTGAACAAGAAGGTCAGGATAACGACGAATCGGACTGGTAAAGTGCGTGTAATAGTCCGCGGCTAGACCATAGTGACCATGATTATGCTCAGAATAACGAGCCTGTTGCATCGAACGAAGAAGCATCATTGACAATACATCTGCATAAGGTTCTCCTTCAACAGCACGCATGATGTCTTGGAGGGCTTCCTGACTAATCTCACTGGCAGTCCCATAAATGCGCACGCCAAAACTCGAAGCATAATCAATAAACTTCTGAACCTTTTCAGCCTTTGGCTCCTCGTGAATTCGATAAATGAAAGGCAAATCAAGCTTACTAAAATGCTCGGCAACTGTTTCATTGGCCATCAGCATAAAGGACTCAATCATGCGCTCGGCAACACCACGCTGACGAAGGACGATATCAACAGGCTTACCCTGTTTATCCACTAAAATCTTCGCTTCGTTGGTATCGAAATTGAGTGCTCCACGTTTCACACGCATGTTTTCTAGCCTTTCGTGAAGTTTGGCCATGAGTTCGATGCTTGGAACAATTTTCTGATATTCTTGTCTCTTTTCCTTGTCTCCAGCTAGGATATCATTGACATCACTATAGGTCATACGAAAACTGGTCTTGATAACCGTTTGGGTAATAGTGTAATTAACCACACGACCATGTTTATCAATCTCCATAATAGCAGATTGGGTCAGACGGTCAACTTGAGGATTGAGGGAGCAGATGCCATTTGACAAACGCTCTGGAAGCATTGGAACCACTCGGTCTGTTACATAGACTGAAGTTGCGCGGTTAAGGGCTTCCTTGTCAAGGGCAGAACCCTCAGTTACATAGTAGGAAACATCTGCGATGTGAACACCAAGCTCCAGATTTCCATTTTTCAAGGCCTTGATATGCACTGCATCGTCCAAGTCCTTGGCATCCGCACCGTCAATGGTAAAAGTAATTTCATCTCTCAAATCCAGACGGCCTTCCATATCCTTTTGAGACGGAGCATCCGGCACACTTTCTGCTTCCTTGACAACGGCTTCTGGAAACTCAGATACAATGTCCATAGACTCCAAAACCTCAAGAACATCAATTCCGACATCCGTTGAATGCCCAACCACATCTAGTACACTCGCAACAAAAAAATCATGTTTCTTGCTTGGGTATTTATCGATAAAGACCTTGAGAACTTCGGTTCCCTCTAGTTTTAGAGCTGGTTTCTTCACATAAATCGGTTGACTTATTTTCTGATTTTTTGAACGAATATAGCCAGCATACTTGGGCTTTTCCTGATCTAGAACGATTTGACCTACAACGGTTGTCAAACTGTGTTCTAGGATATCGATAATTTTGGCTTCGGCTGCTGTTCCCTTATTTCGGTCAGCGACTTTCTTAATCACGACCTCAACGGTATCACCATCAATAGCATAGTTGACATCGTTTTTTCCTACAAAAAGGTCGTCCTCCTCGCCTTCCAGACTAACAAAGCCAAAGCCATTTTTATGGGCATGAAAAATCCCCTTGAGAGTAATCTCATGTTTTTTCTTGACTTCCAAGGTTAGACTTCCATCTTCTTCAAAGCGAATCTGGTGTTTTCTTTCCATTAGGGACAAGGTTTTAATCAACTCACGAAAATCCTTGGAACCGTCTTTTCCCAAAGCCTGAGCCAAGTCATTGACAGTCACCTTTCCCTTGTCTTGCAAATATTCTTTTATTCTATCTTTCATATTTTCTTTCTAGATTTTTTATTTTCTTTTACTGTAAAACCTTCTCAAATATCTTTTAAAAATAAAAAGAGGCAAAGACCTAGTCCTGCCCATTATTTTCTTATCTACTTGATAATACCGTCAATGCTAAGGCAATGGCTAGCCAGAAAAAGACTAAAATCCCTGTCAAACGCTGCATTACAGCTTCAAAACCGCGTGCTTTACTGCGTTCAAACAAATCACCTGAGCTGGCATCAAATACATTGCTGGATTGGTTTTTGGTTGGTTGCATGAAAATCGCAATCACAATCACAACAGATAATACTAATAAAATGGTTAATAATAGGTTATACATATCAAACTCCTTAAAATCCTTATTATTTTACCATAAAATCTACTTAGATTCAAGATGTAGGGTTACTTTTCTTTCCTTGGGACAATACTTTAAAACCTCGATCTTGTCTGGATGGGTTTTTGAATTTTTACTGGTTAGGTAATTGATGCTGCCACAAGAGGAGCATTTGAGATTAATTTTTACTCGCACTAGATTTCCTTTACTTTTAATAATGTTCGAAATTGAAGAAGGTTAAAGAGACAACTAAAGGCAACACAAAGGCTTGTCGCATAAAAGACTGCATGGTAGCCAAATTGACCTGCTACTGCAGAACCTGCCATAGGCCCAACGACACCTCCCAGATAAAAGAATACCTGATTAAAGGCAAAGACCCTCGAAATACCAGCTTTGGGCGTTATCTTGCTGAGAAGGGCATTAACTCCGGGAATCAAGGCACCGGTTCCCAATCCAAAGAGGAAACGATAGAGGCCTAGTTGAAGGGGGCTAGAAGCATTAGCACAGAGAAGATAGATGATAACTGAATAAAACTGGGCTACAACCAAGAGACGATGATTGCCCACCTTGTCACCTAACTTGCCCATGACTCCTGCACTTATCATGCTGGAAAAGCCCATACTGGACACAATCAAACCAGAGACAAAAAGAAGATTCTCTGTCTGGCCTAAGTCGCGTACATAAAGAGCCAAAATAGGGCCGATCGATTGGGCTGAAAATTGGATGACAAAACTGGTTAGAAAAAGATTGACCAAAAGATAGGGATATTTAAGTGATGTAAATAATTCCTTTGTTGGAATGGCCTTTTCCTTGGCTACTGGTTGAAAATCTTCCTTAATAAAGCAAATAGTCAAAATAGCAGCTAAAAATAAAAAACTACCAACCAGTAAGAAAACTGTACGAATGCCAAATAATTCTGCTATAAAGCCACCAATAAAGGGACCAGTTAGAGTACCTGCAACTACGCCTGTAGACAAAGTACCTAAGGCAGAGCCTGATTTCTCCTTGGGAACCTGACTGGCTATCAAGGCCGTTGCATTGGGAACAAATCCCGCAAATACACCGTTTAATAAACGAAGAAAGATTAACCAATAGATATTTGGGACAAAGGCCAAGCCTCCCATAGTGATAGTCATGGCAAGACCTGCTCGAATCATCATGGGTTTTCGACCGTATTTGTCAGCAAGAATGCCCCAGATAGGAGAAAAGAGCGCCGCGGAAATAGCAGATACAGAAATAGCTAAACCTGCATAAAAAGCAGCTTGATCACTCCCTACACCTAGATTTTCCACAAAGATGGGCATAAAGGGCACTACCAAAGAAATACTGGCTCCAGTCAGAAAATTACCAAACCAGGAAATGCGCAGATTATCCTTCCAGTTAATCTCTGTCATCTTAGCTACCTCCCTCAAGAAGGGAGAACACCTGAGTAAGAAGCTGGTCCTGATTCCCATTATTATCAAGAATATGGCTGGCTAAATCTTTCTTATTCTCTAAAGGCCACTGGGCTGCCAGACGCGACTTAGCTTCATCCTTGGATAGCTGATCCCTTTTCATTAGGCGTTCTACTTGGACATCTCGGTCCACATAGACCAACCATGTCTCATCAAACCAAGCGCTGTAGTCCTGCTCAAAAAGTAGGGGAATATCCATGAAGAAAATCTCTTCTGTCTGAGCCAATTGGTCTCTTAATGTAGCTAGTTCCTCACGGATAATCTCTCCTTGGATTTGCTTAGACCATTCCTGTTCTTCAGAATTTGAAAAGATGAGACTAGCTAGGAGAGGGCGATTGAGTTCTTCGTTTTCAAGGATTATTTTTTGACCAAAGTGCTGGACTAGAGCCTCAAACAGGTGACCACCAGGTTTCTGTAGTTGGTGGACAACTGCATCGGCATCCACCACTTGAAAACCTTGCTGTCTTAGAAAATTTGTCACAGTTGACTTACCCGAGGCAATTCCTCCTGTGATTCCGATGATTTTTCCCATCAGTCCCTCCTTTGACACTGAGGACAAAAGTGTGTTCCACGTCCGCCTAGTTGGATTTTCTCAATGATAGTGGCACAACGTGAACATTCTTGACCAGCCTTATCATAAACTTGATGAAAATCCTGCATGGTTCCATCTTCCCCAAAGGCATTGGTATAGGTCCGAATGGTCGACCCTCCTTTTTCAACAGCCTGACCCAAAACAGCAATGGTCTGATCATGAATGGCTGTCGCTTCTGATGCAGTCAAAGTCTGAGAAGGTCTTGCTGGATGAACCTGAGCTCGCCAGAGAACCTCATCCACATAGATATTTCCAAGGCCAGCTACCAAGGTCTGGTCTAAAAGGTGGGATTTGATAGGCTTTTTAGACTTGGCTAGGGCAGCTTGAAAGACCTGCAAATCAAAGTCTTGCTCCCTTGGTTCAGGCCCTAATTTCTTAGAAATAAAGTAGGCTTCCAAAAGGTCAGGAGCCAAGAGTTCCATAGTACCAAACTTGCGTACATCCTCATAAACAAGCGTTCCACCATCCTCAAACTGGAAGAAAACATGGGCATGCTTGCGTTCAGGTGCTTGGTCTGGATAGTAAAAATACTTGCCCTCCATGCGCAAATGGGAAATCAAGACCTTGTCTGTCAGATAAAAAAGCAAATATTTGCCACGACGTCCCATTGACTCAACAATCTGACCAGGCACTTCCTTTCGAAACTCGTCCAAATCCGTCTTAATCATCTTGGGATAGCGAATTTCTATACTCGAAATCCTCTTACCCAGAATCAATTTTTCCAAGCCACGGCGAACAGTTTCAACCTCAGGTAATTCAGGCATAAGTCCTCCTTCTGTAAAAACAAGAAGCAGGCATGAGCCCACCTCTACTTAGTATTCTTTTTCATTATAGCCAAAGTCAGCTAAATCTAGCTTTTTATCGCGCCAGTTTTTCTTGACCTTGACCCATGTTTCTAGGAAGACCTTGTCTCCTAGCATGAGTTCGATATCACGACGGGCCATACTACCAATTTTCTTAAGCATAGCACCACCTTTACCGATGATAATCCCTTTTTGGCTATCTCGCTCGACCATAATGGTTGCACGGATATGGACCTTATCTGTCTCTTCATCTCGTTTCATAGAATCCACAACTACTGCTACCGAATGCGGAATCTCTTCACGAGTTAGATGCAAGACTTTCTCGCGAACCATTTCTGAAACCAAGAAACGTTCTGGATGGTCTGTGATTTGATCAGACGGGAAATACTGGAAACCTTCGTCCAGATTCTCACTCAAAATATCAACTAGACGAGACACGTTATTTCCCTGAAGGGCTGAGATTGGAACAATTTCCTTGAAGTCCATCTGATTACGGAAATCATCAATCTGAGACAAAAGCTGGTCTGGGTGGACCTTATCAATCTTATTCACCACCAGAATCACAGGGACCTTGGCAGCCTTAAGACGCTCAATAATCATGTCGTCCCCCTTACCACGCGCTTCATCAGCGGGCACCATGAAAAGAACAGTATCCACTTCACGAAGGGTACTATAGGCAGATTCGACCATGAAATCTCCAAGAGCCGTTTTAGGCTTGTGAATCCCTGGTGTGTCGATAAAGACAATTTGCTCCTTATCGGTCGTGTAAATTCCCATGATTTTGTTGCGCGTTGTCTGCGCCTTGTCACTCATGATGGCGATTTTTTGCCCCATAACGTGATTCAAAAAAGTTGACTTCCCAACATTGGGACGTCCTAAAATGGCTACAAAGCCTGATTTAAAAGTCATAATTTCCTCTTACTGTTTAAAATATTAAATCCCAGATTCGTGGGAGAAAAATCAATGCGCCTGTTAAGGCTGCGAAAAGAGAGATCACTAATACCGCACCAGCCGCCATATCCTTGGCATTTTTAGCCAGCATGGAAAAGTGATAGTGACTGGCCAAATCCACCACATTTTCAATAGCAGAGTTAATAATTTCAAAAGCTACTACCAAGAAAATGCTCAATAGGAGAAAGAGCCATTCGATTCGTGACACCTGAAAAACAAAACCTGCAAGAATGACCACTAGAGCCGTCACTGCATGTTTTCGCATATTGCGTTCTTCCTTGATAGCAGTAAAAATTCCTGTAATGGCAAATTCTAAACTGGATATCAGGTCACGATTTTTCCATTTTCGTTTATTGTCTTGTGAGTCCATAGGCTGTCAAAATTTCTTCTTGTAAACCGAACATCTCCGCTTCTTCTTCTGGAGTGTAGTGATCATAGCCGTTGATATGTAAAAAGCCGTGTACTGCCAAGAAACCCATCTCACGCTCAAAGCTGTGGCCATATTCCTCAGCCTGCTCATGAGCCTTATCAATAGAGATGAACAATTCCCCAATATAGGCATCAAACTCAGACATCATCTCTGCCAATTCCGGATTTTCAAGCAAATCCTCTTCGTCAAAGGCAATTTCCAACTCTGGCTTGTATTCAAGGCTGATAACATCTGTCGGACGGTCTGTGTCACGGTACTCCAGATTGAGTTCATGACTACGCTCATTGGTCACAAAGGTAACTGCCATCTCCTTGTCTTCTTTTCCTAATTTTTGGGCTGCAAATTCCAAAATTTCTTGGGTTTGTTGCAACATTTCTTTTGAAACTTGACCAGTTTCATCTACCATTTCAATATACATGTGCTTCTCGTTTCTCTTTACTTGGCTTTATTATACCACATTTCCATGATTTTATTCTACCTTTTTGATATAATACTATGGAATACAATCACAAGGAGAGAACGATGTCATTTGACGGATTTTTTTTACACCACATGGTTGAGGAATTGCGAAGAGAGTTAGTGAACGGTCGCATCCAGAAAATCAATCAACCTTTTGAACAAGAGTTGGTCTTGCAAATCCGCAGCAATCGCCAAAGCCATCGCCTGCTCCTTTCTGCCCATCCAGTTTTTGGACGCATTCAGCTGACCCAAACGACTTTTGAAAATCCATCCCAACCTTCTACCTTTATCATGGTTTTAAGAAAATATTTGCAGGGTGCCCTGATTGAGTCGATTGAGCAAGTGGAAAATGACCGTATTGTGGAAATGACAGTTTCCAATAAAAACGAGATTGGAGACCATATCCAGGCTACCTTGATTATCGAAATTATGGGGAAACACAGTAATATTCTACTGGTTGATAAAAGCAGTCATAAAATCCTCGAAGTTATCAAACACGTCGGCTTTTCACAAAATAGCTACCGTACCTTACTTCCTGGATCGACCTATATCGCTCCGCCAAGTACGGAATCTCTCAATCCTTTTACAATCAAGGACGAGAAACTCTTTGAAATCCTGCAAACACAGGAAACGACAGCTAAAAATCTTCAAAGCCTCTTTCAAGGTCTGGGACGTGATACGGCAAATGAATTGGAAAAGATTCTGGTTAGTGATAAACTAGCCACTTTCCGAAACTTTTTCCATCAAGAAACCAAGCCATTCTTGACTGAGACTTCCTTCAGTCCAGTTCCTTTTGCAAATCAAGTGGAAGAGCCTTTTGCCAACCTTTCGGATTTGTTGGACACCTACTATAAGGACAAGGCTGAGCGCGACCGTGTCAAACAGCAAGCCAGCGAACTGATTCGTCGTGTTGAAAATGAACTTCAGAAAAATCGACATAAGCTAAAAAAACAAGAAAAAGAGTTACTAGCGACAGACAATGCTGAAGAATTTCGCCAAAAAGGGGAATTGCTAACAACCTTCCTCCATCAAGTGCCTAACGACCAAGACAAGGTTATCCTAGACAACTACTATACCAACCTACCTATCACCATTTCTCTTGATAAGGCACTAACTCCCAGCCAGAATGCCCAACGCTATTTTAAACGGTATCAGAAACTTAAAGAAGCTGTCAAATACTTGACTGATCTGATTGAGGAAACCAAGGCAACTATTCTCTATCTGGAAAGTGTGGAGACCGTCCTCAACCAAGCTGGACTGGAAGAAATCGCTGAAATTCGTGAAGAATTGATTCAAACAGGTTTTATCCGCAGAAGACAACGGGAGAAAATCCAGAAACGCAAAAAACCAGAACAATATCTAGCAAGCGATGGCAAAACCATCATCTATGTCGGCCGAAACAACCTGCAAAACGAGGAGCTAACCTTTAAAATGGCCCGCAAGGAGGAACTTTGGTTCCATGCCAAGGACATTCCTGGAAGCCATGTTGTCATCTCAGGCAATCTTGACCCATCCGATGAAGTCAAGACAGACGCGGCAGAACTAGCCGCCTACTTCTCTCAAGGTCGCCTGTCAAATCTGGTCCAGGTAGATATGATTGAAGTCAAGAAACTCAACAAACCAACTGGTGGCAAACCAGGCTTTGTCACCTACACAGGACAAAAGACCCTCCGTGTAACACCTGACCCAGAAAAAATCGCATCCATGAAAAAATCCTGATTTTACGGCTCTTTGTCAACTGTAGTGGGTTGAAGAAAAGCTAAGCTCGAGAAAGGACAAATTTCGTCCTTTCTTTTTTGATGTTTAGAGCGATAAAAATCCTTTTTTTGAAGTTTTCAAAGTTCCGAAAACCAAAGGCATTGCGCTTGATAAGTTTGATGAGATTATTGGTCGCTTCTAATTTGGCGTTTGAATAGGGTAGTTGAAGGGCATTGACAATTTTCTCTTTGTCCTTTAGAAAGGTTTTAAAGACAGTCTGAAAAAGAGGATGAACCTGCTTTATATTGTCCTCAATCAGTCCGAAAAATTTGTCAGGCTTCTTGTCCTGAAAGTGAAAAAGCAGGAGCTGGTAGAGATGATAGTGGTGTTTCAAGTCTTCTGAATAGTTCAAAAGCTTGTCTAGAATCTCTTTATTGGTCAAGTGCATACGAAAAGTAGGACGATAAAAACGTTTATCGCTAAGTTTACGACTATCCTGTTGGATGAGTTTCCAGTAGCGTTTGATAGCCTTGTATTCATGAGATTTTCGTTCAAACTGATTCATGATTTGGACACGCACACGACTCATAGCACAGCTTAGATGTTGTACAATATGGAAACGATCTAGAACGATTTTAGCACACGGAAAAAGTTTTCTAGCCAAGTCATAGTAGGGACTAAACATATCCATAGTAATGATTTTCACTCGACATCGGACTGCCCTATCATATTTAAGAAAGTGATTTCGGATAATAGCTTGTGTTCTACCTTCAAGAACAGTGGTGATATTGAGTTTTTCAAAATCTTGCGCAATGAAACTCATCTTTCCCTTTGTAAAGATATACTCGTCCCAGGACATAATCTGTGGAAGGCGAGAAAAATCATGCTTAAAGTGAAAGTCATTGAGCTTGCGAATAACAGTTGAAGTTGAAATGGACAGCTGATGAGCAATATCGGTCAAAGAAGTCTTTTCAATCAGCTTTTGAGCAATTTTTTGATTAATGATACGAGGGATTTGATGATTCTTCTTGACGAGGGAGGTCTCGGAGACCGCTATTTTCGAGCACTTATAGCAGTTAAAACGGCGTTTTTTAAGGAGAATTCTAGTAGGCATACCAGTTGTTTCGAGGTAAGGGATCTTAGACGGTTTTTGAAAGTCATATTTCTTCATTTGACTTCCACACTCAGGGCAAGATGGGGCGTCGTAGTCCAGTTTGGCGATGATTTCCCTGAGTGTATCCTTATTGATGATGTCCATAAATTGGATATTGGGGTCTTTAATGTCGAGTAGTTTTGTGATAAAATGTAATTGTTCCATATGATTCTTTCTAATGAGTTGTTTTGTTGCTTTTCATTATAGGTCATATGGGACTTTTTTTCTACAACAAAATAGGCTCCATAATATCCATAGGGGATTTACCCACTACAAATATTATAGAGCCTATTTTACTTAAAATCAGGATTTTCTTTTACATTTTACTCTGCAATCAAGGTTTCCAAACCAACCTTCATCATATCTGTGAAGGTATTTTGGCGTTCTTCTGCAGTTGTGTCCTCATCTGGATTGACTAAACTATCAGAAATAGTCATGATAGCAAGGGCATCAACATGATGTTGGGCAGCCAAATAGTAGAGAGCTGCTGCTTCCATTTCCACAGCCTTGACTCCCCATTTACCAATCTCGATATTCTTTTCAATGTAGTTTGAGTAAAAGACATCAGAAGACAAAACGTTCCCAACGTGGGTTGTCATACCAAGTTCTTTAGCGATATGGTAGGCCTTGTCCAGCAAATCAAAGCTAGCGATTTGTGGGAAATCGTACTGTGGCCAGTCATTGCGGATGATGTTAGAGTTGGTTGCAGCTGCTTGCGCCAAAACCAATTCACGGACGTGAACATCTTCATTCAATGAACCTGCTGTTCCCACACGGATCAATTTCTTCACACCGTAGTCAACAATCAACTCACGCGCATAAATCGAAATAGATGGCATCCCCATCCCAGTTCCCATGACTGATACACGGTGGCCCTTGTAAGTACCAGTGTAACCAAACATGTTACGTACTTCGTTAAAACAAACAGCATCTTCAAGGAAATTCTCCGCAATAAATTTCGCACGAAGAGGATCCCCAGGAAGAAGAATTTTATCAGCAATTTCACCCTGCTGAGCAGCAATATGGATAGACATAATATAAGATACCAAACCCGTCAAAAAACAAAGGGAAAATAGGAGTTGGGTGCAGTGAGCGATGCTCGCTAGACCAACTATCTTTTTCCCACTGCTTTTAGGGTGGGTTCAATTCCTTTCTTTCTTAATTTTGATGATATTGAGAAGATTAGAGCGGCTTCAATTCAATCCCGAACTCCCCTTCTCTTCTGAGTTTTTAGAAAAGTTTTCCGCTCGTGTTCAAATCAGAACACACGCTCTACCTTTCTTTTTATTATTTTTATATTTCATAGCTAGGAAAAATCGTATTCAATCATGACTCCGATAAACCTACTACATTTTTATTTAAAACAGTTATTGATAAACTGACAATAGTTTTTAATCTTTTAAGATAAATCCTTGATTAGAAGAAACGGCATTTCCTACCTAATTACTTTATTCTTTGACTTCTGACACAGTATGCTAGCCCAAGGAAAGCTATCTAACACTTTTGCAAAACCATAAGCTAGGAAAGCTGTTACTAAGAGATATGGAAGAGAATCTAAACCGATACCAGTGAAGCCTATTACTAATCCAGTTGCAGACCAGGGAGCCCTCAAAGTCACAGACAAAAAGCAAACCGACCCAAAAAGTAAAACGGTTGGCTGGCTATCCCCACCTAGAATCATACCCAAGAGACCAGCTCCAGCCATCCCCAAGGCAAAAGATGGCGTAAGTGTACCACCATAGGCCCCTGCCCAAAGGATAATAAGAACGACCACTGCTTTTAGGAAAAACATGAGAAGCACTGTTTGACCACTGCTACCATTTAAAATCTCCTGAGCCATCATGCGTCCATTGCCAAGTAGATGTGGAAAGGAACTTGCAAGACCAGCAAGAAAAAGAAAAGCTGTAGGCAATGTGAGAAGTACTCGTTTATCTTTTATCCTGTTTGAAGACACTTCTTTACTCAAGCGACCAAAAAGCCAAGCTAGTGGGGTTAAGAAAAGAAGTAATAAGGGAATAATCCACGTTTCCTTTAATGACCATGCAATGGCTGGAATCTGGTAGAGAGCCTGATCTGAAATAACCCAGCCTGCTATATAGGTTGAGACATAGGTAGTCAAACCGACTAAGACAAATCGTTTAATAGATAGAGCAATTCCTAAGGTTTCAAAAACAAAGAAGACACTTGTTAATGGAACCTGATAAACAGCAGCTAAACCAGCACCAGCACCACAAGCAAGGAGAAAGATTTGATCCTTCTTAGAGAGAAAACATATTTTTCCAATTGGCCCTGCAAATAGAGTTCCAATCTCTCGTGGCGCAGCTTCTTTACCAATAGGCGCTCCCCCTCCAACTGCAATAATCTGCCAAATTGAATGAAATAGCTGTCTTAAAAAATGAAGCTTGTATTGTGAAGTCTCATCCTTCATCTGAGCTTTGATGGAATAAATCTTAGACCCTTTTTGCAAGAAATACCAGACCAAGGTTGAGCCAAGACCCACGATCATTAAACTTAGTCCTATCCGTGAGGAGGAAACTCCATCTGTCAAAAATCCACTATGATGCTCTGACTGACCAAAAGCCAGCTCCTCCACCATCTCTAAAAGATAATGGAGTAATATACCAGATAAACCCGAAACTATTCCTTGTAGAATTACTGCTATGAATAATCTAAAATTATAAGGGATTTTTCGAAAAATACTCCTCAATTCTATTAACATGATTACAATTCAGCAAGAATCGCTTTAAGCAAGCCTTTGAAATCACCTTTAACACGTTCAGTCACTTCTACAACTTCTTCGTGGTTGAGTTCTTCTTGGAAACCAGCAGCATGGTTAGTAATACATGAAATACCGAGAACTTTCAAGCCTGAGTGAGCTGCCACAATAACTTCAGGAACAGTCGACATACCAACTGCATCTGCTCCCAGTGTCTTATAGGCGCGAATTTCTGCTGGTGTTTCATAAGTCGGACCAGTTACACCGATATAGACACCTTCATCAAGCTTGATACCAAGTTTCTTAGCCACTTCATGGGCAGTAGCACGGTATTCTGGTGTATAGGCTTTAGACATATCAGGGAAACGTGGACCAAAATCATCCAAGTTTTCACCCATCAATGGGTTCTGCCCCGTCATATTGATATGGTCTGAGATAGCCATCAAGGTACCAGGACCAAATCCGATACCACCAGCTGCATTGGTTACAATAACACCTTCACATCCAAGAACTTTCATGACACGTACTGGGAAAGTCACGACTTCCAGAGGATTGCCTTCGTAGAAATGGAAGCGACCTTGAAGAGCCAAGACCTTACGACCTGCAAGTTCACCATATACCAATTTACCAGCGTGTCCGACTACTGTAGAGCGGCCCCAGTTTGGAATCTCAGCATAGTCTACTACAACTGGATTTTCGATTTCTTCTGCCAGTTCTCCCAGTCCTGATCCAAGGATTAGACCAAACTCAGGGGCTGCAATCCCCTTGTCTCTCAGGAAGGCAGCTGTTTCATTGATTTTATCTAAAAATGTCATTGTGTGTCTCCTTTTTTAGTTTTTAGCATTTGACCGATTTTGTCAAAAGTTTTAGCATTGCGAATGGTAATGTGGCGATAGAATGACATCTTGAGCAGGTGCTTATGATAGGCTGTCTTAGAGTAGGATTCTTCAGAGAATTTCCCCCAGAAAATCCCAAGTTTACCAAAATGAAGAACTTCATCTTCCAGTTTCAAACTGCCTACTTTCTCTATGACTTGGTCCACATCTAAACCCTCCGTGTAGAAGAGGACATCTTTTCGAGCCAAATCTTTGGTCCACCAATCTGGCAGATTCTTCAGCTCTGCTTCATAGTTTTCCTGACTTAGCAAGGAAAAGCTCTGAATAAATGGATAATGGATTTCAAAGAATGCCTCTAACTTTTCAACCAATCGTTCTTTGGGGTCTGTCGAAGTAAAGAAAATATTGCCACTGTTGATGTAGGTCTCAACCTTTTCCAGTCCCAACTCTGTCAGTTCTTGACGAAGTTGCGCCATGACAACTTTATTTTTCCCACCGACATTAATGCCCCGAACAAGTAAAGCATATCGCGTCATCTTATACCAATTTATCTAAGAAACTTTCCCCAATCATGGCAGTTTCAACACCAAAGTTATCCGCAACTGTCGCTGATATATCTGCAAAATGTCCAACTGGAATGACACCATTTCCTTTAAAGGAAGGACTGTAAGCCAAAAGTGGAATATATTCGCGAGTGTGGTCTGTTCCTGCATAGGTTGGATCATTTCCATGGTCCGCAGTAATCAAAAGAAGATCATTCTCTCTCATGGCTGCGATAATTTCAGGCAAGCGTTCATCAAACTCATGCAAGCAATCACGGTAACCATGAGCATTACGGCGGTGACCGTAAAGAGCATCAAAGTCAACCAAGTTTGTGAATGAGAATCCTTTTTCAAATTCAGCAAGGCCCATGGTCTTCAATAGTGTATCAATTCCATGGCTGTTTGACTTGTTATGACCCATATCATGGTTGATACCCGCACCGTTAAAGATATCATTGATTTTACCAACAGCGTAAGTATCGATACCAGCTTCATTCAATTTATCCAAAACAGTCGGTGCAAATGGAGATACAGCTAAGTCCCGACGATTTGCCGTACGAGTGAAGTTACCTGGCTCACCGACATATGGACGGGCAATGATGCGACCTAGAAGGGCAGGGCGCTCAAGGGTAATCGAACGAGCGTATTCACAGATACGGTACAATTCGTCCAAAGGAATAATATCTTCGTGGGCAGCAATCTGCAAAACAGGGTCAGCTGAAGTATAGATAATCAACTCTCCAGTTTCCATCTGACGTGGTCCAAAGTCATCGATAACGGCTGTTCCTGAGTAAGGTTTGTTAGCTTCACGAATAACCTTGCGTCCTGAGAATTCTTCGATTTTTGTCAAGATTTCTTCTGGGAATCCATTCCAGAAAGTATCGAAAGGCTCAGTAATGTTGAGTCCCATGATTTCCCAGTGTCCAGTCATAGTATCCTTACCAAGAGATACTTCTTCCAATTTTGTTGCATATCCTGTTGGATTGCTTTCAGCTGGAACAGTCTTAAGAGGAGTTTCACGAGGAATATTCCCCAGACCAATTTTAGCCATGTTTGGGACATTCAAACCAACTGCTTTTGAAATGTGTCCTAATGTGTCAGAAGCACCATCTGGAACTCCTGCATTGACAAAGTTATTAGCATCTGGTGCAGCACCGATTCCTACAGAATCTAATACCACCAAGTGAATACGATTAAATTTTGACATAGTGTATCTCCTTATTATTTTAGTTATCTTGCTTTTGTTGAAGTTAAAATCTGAACTCCGTCTCGTCCAGCAACGATGACCTTATCCACCATTTTGTTGAATAAGCCGTGCTCTACAACACCAACGACATGGTCCAATTCTTGTCCGAAAGTAATTGGATCTTCAATGACATCCAAGGCAAGGTCAATGATAAAATTCTGCATATCCGTCACAAAACGGTGGCCGTCTTTTTCACGGAAACTTGGTTTGTAGCCAGCTCGCTCAAAACGACGAAAAACCTGCTCTGCGCCATACTGAACCACTTCTACAGGCAATTTAAAAGCACCTAGTTTGTCGACCAGCTTGCTTTCATCCACTACCCAAATGTAGTCTTTTGAGGGCGTTGCCACAACCTTCTCCATGAGAAGGGCACCACCACCACCTTTGATTCCATTAAACTGATTATCCACTTCATCCGCCCCGTCGACTGTCACATCGACAAAGTCTACTTGGTCAATAGACTTGAGTGGGATATTAAGCCCTTCAGCCTGTTTACTAGTCACACTAGAAGTCGTTACAGCTGTAATCTGCAACCCTTCTTCCTTGATACGACGACCGATTTCTTCGACAAAATAATAGGCAGTAGAACCCGTTCCAAGTCCGACTACCATGCCATCCTTGACAAACTCAGCAGCCTTGATACCTGCCATTTTCTTCAGATTTTCCACTCAAACACCTCCATTAAAGAGCTACTTTTATTATAACATGTATCCGTTTTTATTTCATGGATACACTAGAAAAACCCGAACATTTTTATTTCGGGTTTTGATGTCCTATTTAACCATATCAGGATCGTAATCATAGAATCCTGTATCAAGGAAACGGTTTTTAGGGTGTAACTTGCGTACTTCCTCATCCAGCAAGAAAGCTTGGTCATGGCTAAAGTTGCCCTCTTGGATCAAGCTACGCGCTTGGATAAAGAGTTTTGCAATCTCAATAAAGTTCTGACCTGGAGTGTAGAGCCCTTCTAGTTTCCAGTGAGTGAAACCATGCTCCACCAATTCTGTCAATTTGGTCATCAAATCAAGGTCATTGTTGGCAAAAATGTGGGTACCATGATTATCTTCAAAAATGGAATAATGGCTCTCAGGGTCACTTGGCTCTGCCAAGAAAAGGTCACGCTTGCGAGTCTTTTCATCATCGATATGCGTGAAGTTATAGTAGTTTTGCAAGAGCGGACGCTTAGAATGATGGATGACACTAGCTCCGTAAACCAAAACTTCAGCAGGAATTTCCAAAATCTCTGGCATTTTGAAGAGTTCAGCAGATGGAATTTCACGCGCCAAAACAGCCTCAGATGCGCCAGCCTTTTGTCCCCAGAAGTTAATCTGACGACTGCTTGTCACCATGGTTGAGGCATCGTAGATAGTCTTAAATGAATAACCATCGCGATTGACTACGTAAAAAACGCCTGCATCCCCAATAGTAATGTAGTCTGTCTTAATTTCTTCCAAAAAGTCTAAGAAAGGCTTGATACGATCCATCATATCTTGGTGCATGAGGGCATTAACTGCAACAATCAATTCCTTACCCGCATCATGAACCAGCTTAGCGATTTCACGCAATTGGTCATGACTAAAGGTTGTTGGCAGACGAAGGCCAAAATCTTTCTCACCAACATAGATACGATCTACGCCAACTTCGAGCAGTTGTTTAACTTGTTCAATACTTTCAGCAGTTGCTGTAATGATAATCTTTTCCATAAGAAAAATTATACCATATTTCTCAAAAATCAGCTATGAATACTAGGAATTTTCTAAAAAGGCAAAGTCATTTTTTAAGGTTTGCAATCAAAAAGTGAACGGTAGCCAGCACCGTCCACTCTATTTATTATTTATATGTTTCTTCAACTAGGTGTCCATCGTTCATCACATAAACACGGTCCACCTTATCTAGAAGACGAGTATCGTGCGTAATCATGACAACTCCTCTACCTTGTTCGTGGGCAATGGCAGCCAACATTTCCGTTACTTGGTAGGCACGCTGGGTATCTAAACTTGCTGTTGGCTCATCTGCAAGCACGATACTTGGATTGTTATAAAGCGCTCTAGCAATTGCGGCCCGTTGACGTTCGCCACCTGATAAAGCCTTGGGATACTGTTCTTGTACCTTTTCCAAATCCAACAAGTCAAGTAACTCTTTTCGATCACTTTTACTATTTTTTCCCTTATCTAGTCTGTCAATCAAATCCAGCTGTTCCTTGACCGTTAGAAATGGAATTAAGTTTGAAGCCTGAAGAATAAAGCCAAACTCTCTAAAACGGAGGTCTGTTTTCTCCTTTTCCGTCAAACTGCCTGTTTCCTTCCCCTTAACTAAAATTTTTCCACTCGATGCTTCCTGAAGTTGTCCTAGAGTCGTTAGAAAAGTCGTCTTTCCAGAACCTGAAGGCCCAACGATAGCCACGAACTCTCCCGTATTTAGCTGAAAATTCGTCTCATGCAGAGCTACGACTTTCATCTTTCCTTCCCCGTACGTTTTTGTCACTTGAGTCATTTCAATCAATGCTGTCATACTATTCTCCTTATCATTCTGCAATAGCAGTAATCGGGTCCACCTTTAGCAAGCGTGGAAGTGAAATGACACCACCTAGCATGGCCATCAAACAAATCACCAAGCTTAGGACAGAATAGGCTAACCAACTTGGGTAGAAAAAGAAGGTAGCTGGCAAGACTAAAATCACTCCTCCAATAGCAAGCAAGGCTAAAGCGATCCCCATACCAGCTAGGAGGAAGATTTGACAGAAAAGAGACCATACAATGGTTTTGATCTGTATTCCCTGAGCCCGCATTATTCCATAAAGTCCTAGTTTTTGGATGGTAATGATATAAACAAATATACCCACAATCAAGCCTGTGATGACAATCATAGCAATAATCATCCCTGAAAATACATTAACCTGAGGTGTGTAACCAGGAATTTTCGATATCATTTTTGGAATAGAAATCTGTTTCAATCCATCGCCAGCCAATTCTATATCATTTTTCAATACCAAGGCAGAGATCGATTTATTAGATTTTAAAGTTCCTTGTAAGGTCCAATAAGTTGTCAAACTCGTAAACACAACAGGCTCAGTAAAAAATTTATTTCCTTGAGTCAGCCCTACAATCTTGTAACTTACTTCGCTTCCATTGAGCTGAATGGCATCACCTAGCTTGATTCCATAATTCTCAAAGGACTGATCAACGACCACTTCGTCATCCCCTTCAGGATAACGGCCCTTCGTCAAACTAGGAGAGATAAATTCGTCCCATTCTTGAGCAAAGATGGAAACATTGACCTTTTCGCTATCATCGACTAGATTTGTCACAGCAAACATATAGCCCAGTGGAGCTGCCTCTTTAGAACTCTTATCCTTATAGTCCTTTTCAGGAATAAAAGATGCCGTCAAATTATCATTTGCGTAGTCAGATAAAACCACACCCGTCGCTTGCCAATTATCAATAGCGGCTCGATTGTTTCGCACAAGACCAAGAGCTAAGCTGGTCATAAAAAAGACCATGAAAGCGATAAGAAAAATGGTAGTTAAAATCAAACTATATCGAAGTTTGTTTTGTAATATTTCTTTGATAGCAAGATACATGCTTATCTCCTTTAACTTTTCAAGAGGTATCGATTAGACACCCCACTACTATAAAAATAGGAGACAGAAAATCTGTCTCTGTATTCAAAACAAATCTCACTAATCAAATTAAATAAAATCAAGAAAATAAGGAAAGAAATTTTCGTAAAAAAGAATCAATTGGTAGCTCTATTTTCTTAGGAATATAATCAATTATGAATATTAATAAGTATTGAGTGTCTATCCATCCTATCATTTTCACATTATGGTGTCAAGAAAAGTGATTTTGAAAAGGGACTTTATTCTTATTGTAATCTTTCTGTAATAATTCTCTGCTGAAAAAATGATAAAATAGGTATGTATTGTTAAGGAGAGAATAATGCCCGTAAGAAAATTACAGTCCTATGAGGTAGACTATCAAGAAGAATTAAACCAACAGGTTCCTCGCTATCAAGATTATACACCTGAAGCGCAATCTGATGCCAATCTCAAGGAAATCCTATTTTTTGTTAATATCGCTGTTTTTTGTATCTGTATTGCTATCTTTAGTTTTATCTTTTTAGCATTAAAATTATCAACTGCTTTTGCCTTTGTCGCAGCAATCGGATCCAGCTTACTTGTCTTAAAAGTTCAACGAACTATTATCAAACGAAAACGTAGAAGATAAATCCAAAATATCGCCCCATCCGGAGCGATATTTTTTATTTTTTCTTTTTCGATGGTGTGTGGATGGCAATTTTCACTTCAAAGATTGTTCCCTTTGGTTTATTATCTTTAACAGTAATGGTCCCTTTTAGGGCATCTACAATTTGCTTGGCTAGGGATAATCCTAAACCAAAACCACCTTTTTGACGGGTTCTAGCCTTATCCACTCGATAAAAACGATCAAAAATTTTCTTCTTATCTTCTGCTGAAATACCGACTCCATTATCAGAAACCAGTAAATACAGATTGCGATCGGTCGCCGAGATAAGAAAATCAATTTCACCATCCTCCTCAGTATATTTGATAGCATTATCAAATAGGATAGTCATCAGTTGTTTTAGTAAAAGTTGATCTGTGACAATCGTTCTATGAATGCGATTTTCAAAACGGAAGACACGGTCATTTTCAGAAGCAATCATCTCATAGTTTGTGAAAGTCGTATTGAAAAAACTAGTTGGAACTTCTGCAAGTTCCGGCTTAATCCCATCATCTCTCCGAGCTAAATTCAGCAAGTTTGTCGTCAAAAACCGCATATTTCGGACTTCTTCCAAACTCGATGCAATGCTTTCACTCACATCCATAATGGTAGCTTCTGGCTTACGGAAAAGGGTCTCTAGACGATTTTGCAGAACTGCAAGTGGAGTTCGTAACTCATGACTGGCATTTTCCACAAAGGACTGCTGCTTCTGCATGCTCTCAAGCAGGGGACGAACACTGACTCGAGCTAGATAGAGACTGGCAATCAAAGACAAAATCCAAAAACTAGCCATCACGACCACAATCAGTTGCTCATGCTTTTGACTGGCTTGCTCCAACTGACTGGTATTAATCAAGACAGCCGCATACTTGATATTGGTTGAAACCGAACTGATATTGGTTTCCATCAAGATCATGCGATAGATTTCTTCCTGTCCATAGCTATTAAAAACCTGAATCTGATAGATATGGCCTAGTTCTTTCTTCTCTAACTTAATCTTATCCAATCCCAAAAATCGGTTTCCAGAAAGGAGCTGGGTAAAATTCTTATCAAAAAGAATAACCTCCGTATTGGAACTGACATTGGGCTTCACCTCAGTCTTACTAGTATCTGTAGCGGCATTCTCTATATCTTGAATCTCTTCTGTTGCCCTATTTACCGCAAGCTGAATGACTGCCTGAGGATTTTCACTCAATCCATGAAGCTTATCATCCACCGAAGTATAGAGACTCGAATGCATGACTTGTAAAATAATCAGAGTCATGGTAGAGAAAATCAGAGTGAAGACACCAAAGTTGCGGATAAAATAACTAAAGTCATCCGCATACCATGTTTTTTTTAGTTTACTGAACATCTTTTAAAATATACCCAACACTGCGCAAGGTTTGCAAATTCTCTGCAAAAGTGGTTCCTTTTAATTTCTTACGGATTTTTGAAACATAGACTTCGACAACTGAAATCGTTGTGTCACTATCAAATCCCCATAAACGATCAAAAATCTGAGTCTTAGGCAAAATAACATTTTGATTTTGAAGGAAATAAACTAATAAATCAAACTCTTTCCCCAGCAATTCAACAGGAGTATCTTCGACTTTGACGGTATTGGTTGACAAATTAACCACAATATTTCCATAAGTCAAGGTGTTTTCATTAAATTTACCTGAACGTTTGAGAAGCGCTTGAATCCGCATTTTGAGTTCTTCTAGGTAGAAAGGTTTGGTCAGATAATCATCTGCTCCCAGTTCAAATCCATGTCCCTTGTCATCCAAACTTTCCTTGGCAGTCATGATCAGAACTGGAGTCGTAATTCCCTTTTCACGCAATTCTTTCAAGACTTGGAAGCCATTTTTTTCAGGCAACATCAAATCGAGCAAAATCAAATCATAGACGCCACTTTCAGCTTCGTAGAGACCTTCTTCCCCATCAAATACCTGCATGACATCCGCAAAATCGTCTAAAAAGTCAAATACTGAATTTGACAGGCCTAGGTCATCCTCAACTAATAAGATTTTTATCATGAGAAACTCCTCCTTAATAAAACCATTATACCAAATTTGCCTTAAAAAAAACTCAACTCTCTGCATTTTACATGAGATAGCTGAGTTTTCTTTTTATTTTAGGCTTATTTATGCATTTCCGTATTGAAGAACGACTACTTCCACTGCAGCTTTTTCACGGTTAATCAAGTTAACACGCGCTGCAATTTCCTTGATTCCCATACCGATGTTACGGCTAAGAGCAAGGTCAGAAAGTTGCGGTTCAAAGAATTCCTTGTACTCTGCCAAGCGTTGCTGAGTCTTAAATACGTGAGCAGGAAGGATAACAAAGCTATCAAAGCTCATATCTCCACCAAGAGCTGCCTTAATCCAAGCCCAGTTTTCACGAGCCCAAGACCATGCTGTTTCCTGAGTTGCTTGATGGCTTAAGAACTGGAAGTACCAAGCAGACAAGTCTTGTGGTTTGACCACAAATTTGTCCTTCCATGAAGTAATCAAGTTTTGGATATTATCCGCATCTGTACTGTATGCAAGAGCTGCTGCCAACTGGCGTTTAAAGACAGCATCTGTTGCGTGAGTATAAGTATCAAGATAAAGTGCTAACAAGTCTTTAGTCTCATGATGTTTCATCTCATTGATCAGAACTTGTGAGCGAATAGCTGCTGGAAGTTCTGCAAGATTCTCCTTGTGAGCCGCGAAGATTTGACTAGCGACTTGACTAGCTTCTGCATCATTTGAGCGAATCATCATAGAAACAGCCAACTGACGAACCAATTCATCCTCATCTGATTCGCCATCTTTAGCTTCAAAACCAAGACAGTCATAATTATGACGAGCCAATTTAGCAACCAAGGCTTTGAAGGCTCTTTCAGCTTCTGTTCCTTCATCGATAAAGCGCTCGAAGGCAGAAATTACTTGAGAAACAGCTGAAACGACAAGGTAAGATTCTTCCTTAGCTAGTTTATCAAGAACTGGTAGCAAGTCAGCATAAGAAATGTGCCCTGCTTCAGCAAGCAAGCGACGTTCTTGAACGATTTGCAGTTTACTTGTGTTATCAAGCTCAACTAGGTCAGCAAGAACTGCATCCAACAAGTCTCCTTGATAGTCTGTAATGTAGTGAGCTGTATTTTCAGTATTGAGACGAAGAGCTCCTTCATTTTCAGCAAGAAGGGCTGCGTAGCCAGGGATTTCGATGCTTTCAGTTTCGAGTGTATCAGGCAAACCTTTCCAGTTGCTATTTAGTGGCACAACCCAGAGACGGTTCTTATCTTCGTGCTCACCGATGAAGAATTGTTTTTGTGAAATCTTCAAGACATCATTTTCAACTTTGACAGTAAGAACTGGGTAACCAGGTTGTTCCAACCAAGAATCCATAAAGGCTGCGACATCACGTCCAGACGCGTGACCAAGGGCATCCCAAAGGTCACGACCAATTGTATTGCTGTACTGATGTTTTTCAAAGTAGGCATGCAAACCTTTGGCAAAATCGGTATCGCCTAGCCAACGACGAAGCATGTGCATGAGGCGACTTCCTTTGGCATAGACGATAGCTCCGTCAAAGAGCGTATTGATTTCATCTGGATGTTTAACTTCGACGTGGACAGACTGAACACCATCAGTCGCATCTCGTTCAAGAGCGTGAGGCACTCCACCTGTTTGGAAATCTTCAAAGATATTCCAGCTTGGCTCAATGGCATCCACACAGACATATTCCATCATGTTAGCAAAGCTTTCATTGAGCCAAAGGTCATCCCACCATTTCATAGTAACGAGATTGCCAAACCATTGGTGAGCCAATTCATGGGCCACAACAAGGGCAACTTGTTGACGACTGGCAAATGTAGAGTTTTCATCTACAATTAAGCAAACTTCACGGTAGGTCACAAGACCCCAGTTTTCCATAGCACCAGCTGAGAAGTCAGGAAGGGCGATATGGAGAGATTGAGGGATTGGATACTTAACTCCATAGTAATCTTCGTAAAACTCGATTGAGCGAACAGCGATGTCCAGTGAGAAATCAAGGTTAGATAATGGGTGGGCTTTGGTTGAGTAGACACCTACAAGGGTACCGTTTTTAGTTTTAGCCGTCACACCTTGCAAATCACCCGCAACAAAGGCTAACAAGTAAGAAGACATGCGAGGTGTTGTCTCAAACTTCCAGATACCTGTTTCCTTACGGTTTTCAACATCGATTTCTGGCATGTTAGACAAGGCCAATTCACCTTCTGCTTGGTCAAAACGTAGAGAGAGGTCAAAAGTTGCTTTGGCTTCTGGCTCATCCACACATGGAAAGGCTTCGCGCGCAAAATGACTCTCGAACTGAGTAGACAAAACTTCCTTCTTGATTCCATCAACTGTGTAATAAGAAGGGTAAATCCCTGTCATGTTGTCTGTAATTTTTCCTGAGAAAGCGATAGCCACTTTAACTTGACCAGCCTCAGCTAATTCAATATGAAGGGCTTCATTTTCATGGTCAACTGTAAATGGACGAGCTTCCCCTGCAACTTCTGCAGAAGCGATTTCCAAGTCTTTTTGGTGGAGGGAGATGCGGTCACTCTGTGCTTGACCAGTGATGGTCACTTTCCCTGAAAACGTCTTGGTCTCACGACTCAAGTCTAAAAATAAATCATAATGTTCAGGAACAAATTGCGTAATAAAATGTTCAACTGCTTGCATAGTTTTCTCCTATCTAAGTTTAAGAGCTAGAGCTCTTCTTCAAACAAACTTATTATATCATGTTTTGCTGGAGAAAAAAGGATTGGACGGCGATTTCCAAAACTTTCTTCCTTCTAATAGTCTACAGTGGGTAGACCTTGCGAAATTCTTCTAAAACAACCTTGCTTTCAGGTGTAAAAGTCAGTCCTACTTCTTTCAGCCACTCGGCGAAACAATTCTCATGAACCTGACGCCAATAGGTAAGTGATTTGTCTCCCTCACCTTCCTTATAGGCATGTTCAGCTGACACTCGATTGAAGGATTCAACAGAAACCTTTGTAATTTCGACAATACAGACAGCCTGATTTTGACTGTCTAAAATGACATCAAAGGTCCCTTCTTGAGGAAGAGACTCGGCTTCTAGTGCATAGAGGTCGTAGGCTGAGGCTGTTGCAGTCTTTTCGCCTTTTAAAACCAAATCTGCTAAAAGATCTGGTTCCACTCCAAAAGCCCAAGCATCGATTTCATCTCCTATAGAGGGGTTAATTTTCTTGTAGTCATTCCACATTTCTTGCGGTGTCATGGGTGCTCCTTTGTAATTTTTTACTTTCTTCTTTTATGTGTTTAAGATGATCTGGATGGTCAATCTCTAAATTAAAAATCTCTGGAATAGAACTATAGTGGATAATGCATTCGATACCCATCTGATTCATTTTTTGTATGAAAGAAGTATTCAGATAGCCTGCTACAGCAAAATCAATCTTTTCCATCCTTGCTTTATCCTGCATCTGTATTAACATATCTAACATAATTGGACTTTCCATATCATGCCATTGACTGTTTCTCACAGTGGCAAAAACAAAAGAAGTCAAATCATTCATTCCAACTACAATCTTTGAAATATCAGCTTCCAGTATGCTGTCCAAGTCAAAATATGCTGACGGTAATTCAATCATCGTGGCAATTTTCCCAGTAAAACCCTGCTGACGCAATACTGTAATAGCTTGCTTTAACTGCTCAGCATCATTGACAAAAGGAAAGATAACAGATAGATTGGGATTGTTTTGATAAACTTCTGTAACGACATGTGCTTCAGCCTGAAATTCATCCGGACACGCCAGCAAACGCCTCGTTCCTCTATATCCAAACAAGGGATGACGTTCGTCAAAATGCTGTTTAGTTCCCTCTAAACAATTGGCTTCTGTATTCGTTAATTCAGAAAAACGATACCAGACCTCCTCATCTGAGTAGAAGGAACAAATAGTGTCTAGATAATCTTTTACAAATTGCTGACAATTTGGTAACAGGATATTTTGATTGAGCTCTCTCAACAAGTATTCGCCTCTAATCATACCTACGTGGTGCAATAACTGAGGATAAATTTTTTCAAGATTTTTTTCGCCACTCAGAGCTAGTTGGTTTCTCATCATTCACCTTCCAATTCATATACAAGGTCTTGTCCAGTTCTGGAAATCCTAATAATTCAGACTTAACCTTCAAAACTAATGGCGATGCATTTTCTTCTGTGATTTCTTGAATTGCCTTCCAAACATATCCAAGAGAATCATTCACACCATCAGAGACAGTTTCAGAAATATTCACTTGAGATACCTTCTCGTTTATCTCGACATCATACAATGCCATGATATGGTGAACCATAAAATTTGTTAACCCTTCCCTGACAAAAACATCGTAGATTCGAGGATTGGAGTAGATTCTAACGGTAAATCCCGTCTCTTCCATAACTTCTCTAATCAGCGTTTCCGTCAGTCCTTCACCAAGTTGCTGACTGCCACCAGGAAGGTCTAACCTATTTTTGTAGGGACCTGCTGTTTTTTGAATACAAAGAAGGTAACCATATTTATAGCAAACACCATAAACTCCAAAGTGTTTTTTGATTTCCATCCAACTACTCCTACTTTAAGCTCCAGCCACCATCTATTGTCAGGATTTGTCCTTGCATAACGCTTGCTGTTCCACTTGCTAAGAAAAGGCTGATCTCTGCTACTTCCTCTGGCTCAATCCAGCGTTTGATCGGCGTTTCACTAGCTACCCAGTCAGCCAACCCACCTGGTTCAAAGTCAGCAGCGGTCATACCCGTCTTGACTGCTCCTGGAGCAATCCCAAAGACCTGAATTCCAGCTTCTGCATAGTCTAAAGCCAACTGCTTGGTAAATCCAGCCAAGGCGTGCTTTGAAGAAGTATAGGCGTGTCCACCGCCACCAGCTAGGCTCGAAGCTATGGAGCACATATTGATAATAATTCCTTTTTTATTCTCCAGCATTTGTATCAAATAATAACGAGTCAACTCAACAGGAGTCACATAGTTAATTTCAAAAATCTCTTGAATTTCCTGCGCTGTCTGTTCCAAAAGAGGTTTGTAATCATCCAAAACTCCAGCAGTATTACACAAAATATCCACCTGAGGACACCAGTCAAAAATTGGCTCCAAGTCCAAGGTCAAATCTCTCTGTAAAAAGTGAAAATCACCCTCTAAAAGTGGATTTTTACCTTGGTCAACTCCATAAACTTGATAACCCTTCTCTAAGAAGAGTCGAGCCTGAGCCAATCCAATACCTGAACTCACACCTGTAATGAGTACACGTTTAGTCATGCACTTCTACCCAATCCGTCGCTAAAACATCACAAGGTGTTGGGCTCCACATAGAAAATCCTTCACCCTCACCAGACACGTTGATTAGGAAATAGGGCGTCACTTCGAGCGCAACCCCATTTTGCTCGATAGTGTCAAAAAGTTGGACATAGTTTTCAGCCCCTCCCCAACCAGTACGTACATATTTTTTCTTATCCTTTAACCCAGGCAAGATTTCTTCAAATGTCATGTTATTCTCCTTTAATTCTACATTCTTCATTTAATTATAACAAAAAACCGCTTTGCAACAGCTTTTTGACTATATTTCACTCCATTTTATCTTCTTAAACCCAAGGAACAAGAGAAAAATGCCAATAAAAAGAACAGCTAAAGGAATGAATTTTGTAAGGAAAACATTTGAAATGCCCATCCACTCATAGTAACGGAGCAGAGAACCTACAATAAGGTGGGCAACAATCATACTGACAAATGGACGAAAGACCGCTTCTTTCCAATTCCAAATACTGATGACTAGAGAAAGCGTAAAGACAAGGAAACTATCCCAGGGAGCAGGAAGATAAAAGGCCCCTTCTTGTATGAAGCTTGCCATTCCTACATATCCCAGAACGACTAGCAGAACAAGAATTCCAACGACAATATAAGTGCCAATTTTCTTCTTAGGAGAATCTTGGACTAGCCCCCAACGTAAGATTGTGGCCACAAGTCCAAATCCAATCAGAAAAAGAATCAGTTGCCCTAAAAACGTGAGCAAATTAACTGTTAAGAGAGAGCCTTTCGAAAAATCGCTTAGTAGTTGATAATAACGTAATACCGCTAGGACAAGGATTGGCGTCAACAGTGACTCCTTGATAGAACTGCGTGGTGCTTCCTTGAGAATCTCTTTCATTATTTTTTTAGGATTCTTACCTAGATAATCCTCTGCACTCATACCATCTCGTTCTGCTTCTGAGAAATCTAGCATCATCAAATAGATCTGCTCTCTGAGATAGTCTTCATCATAGAGAAATCCAGCAAGATTAAAACTTTCCCACAGCTCCTCAAAATACTGCTGATTGTCCTCAGAAAACTCATGCAACAAAGCGTTTGTTTCTTCATAATACTTCATTTTCTTCATGGTTTAACCCCCATTCTTAATCCCTTCTACTTTTTTACTCAAATCATCCCATTGTTGCCAAAAGACCGATACACGCTCTTCTCCTTCTTTCGTTAACGAAAAATACTTCCGATCTGGACCATCTGGCGACGGACGCATGTCGCCTTTTATCCATTGATTTTTTTCTAACTTTTGCAACAAAGGATAAATAGTTCCTGGAACTATAGTGTCAAATCCAGCCTCTCGCAAAGTCTGAACCAACTCATAACCATATCGCTCTTTTTGACCAATCATATCCAAGACACAACCTTCAAGAACACCTTTTAATAGTTGAGTTTCCTTCATCCCTTCCCCTTCTTTCTATTTTGTAATACCTACTAGTAGATTCATATATAATATACCACTTCCACACTAGTTTGTAAAGCATAATAGTTAAATAAAAAGGTTCTATAATATTTGTAGTGGGTAAATCCCCTATGGATATTATGGAGCCTATTTTGTTGTAGAAAAAAAGTCCCATATCATCTATAATGAAAAGCGACCAAACTATCATTAGAAAGAATCATATGGAACAATTACATTTTATCACAAAACTACTCGACATTAAAGACCCCAATATCCAAATTATGGATGTTATTAATAGGGACACACATAAAGAAATCATTGCTAAATTGGACTACGATGCCCCATCTTGTCCTGATTGTGGAAGTCAAATGAAGAAATATGACTTTCAAAAACCGTCTAAGATCCCTTACCTCGAAACAACTGGTATGCCTACTAGAATTCTCCTTAAAAAACGCCGTTTTAACTGCTATCAGTGCTCTAAAATGACGGTCACTGAGACTCCTCTAGTAAAGAAAAATCATCAAATCCCTCGTATCATTAATCAAAAAATTGTTCAAAAGCTGATTGAAAAGACTTCTTTGACCGATATTGCTCATCAGCTGTCCATTTCAACTTCAACTGTTATTCGCAAGCTCAATGACTTTCACTTTAAACATGATTTTTCTCGCCTTCCACAGATTATGTCCTGGGACGAGTATATCTTTACAAAGGGAAAGATGAGTTTCATTGCGCAAGATTTTGAAAAACTCAATATCACCACTGTTCTTGAAGGTAGAACACAAGCTATTATCCGAAATCACTTTCTTAAATATGATAGGGCAGTCCGATGTCGAGTGAAAATCATTACTATGGATATGTTTAGTCCCTACTATGACTTGGCTAGAAAACTTTTTCCGTGTGCTAAAATCGTTCTAGATCGTTTCCATATTGTACAACATCTAAGCCGTGCTATGAGTCGTGTGCGTGTCCAAATCATGAATCAGTTTGAACGAAAATCTCATGAATACAAGGCTATCAAACGCTACTGGAAACTCATCCAACAGGATAGTCGTAAACTTAGCGATAAACGTTTTTATCGTCCTACTTTTCGTATGCACTTGACCAATAAAGAGATTCTAGACAAGCTTTTGAACTATTCAGAAGACTTGAAACACCACTATCATCTCTACCAGCTCCTGCTTTTTCACTTTCAGAACAAAGAGGCAGACAAATTTTTCGGACTGATTGAGGACAATATAAAGCAGGTTCATCCTCTTTTTCAGACTGTCTTTAAAACCTTTCTAAAGGACAAAGAGAAAATTGTCAATGCCCTTCAACTACCCTATTCAAACGCCAAATTAGAAGCGACCAATAATCTCATCAAACTTATCAAGCGCAATGCCTTTGGTTTTCGGAACTTTGAAAACTTCAAAAAAAGAATTTTTATCGCTCTAAACATCAAAAAAGAAAGGACGAAATTTGTCCTTTCTCGAGCTTAGCTTTTCTTCAACCCACTACAGTTGACAAAGAGCCAATAAAAAAACGACAACCACTTTTCAGCAGTTATCGTTGCTTATCTTTTAATCTTTTCCACCAAGTCGGCTATTGATATTCATCATGATACTAGCTATTTTTTCACCCCAGTACGGATCTGATGCATAGCGAACATTCATTCCTGTCGCTTTATTTCCAAGGTGATCTCTTCCACGGTCAATATAGTTCTCACGAATCCACTTGGCCGCACCAAGAATTCCTTTATCTACATCATCAAATTTCTTAGCTGAATCATAGGGACTAGTATCGTAAGCAGCTATTCCGAAGAAGTTATTTTTATCATTAGCAATTTGGCTTCGTCCCCAAGCACTTTCTAGCGCACTATGAGCCATTAAATAGAGAGCATTGACACCATAACGTTTTTCAGCTTCTTTAAAAATTGCTCCTTTACCAGCAAGACGGCTGTCTCGGATATTCATCATCGAATAAACTCTATTTAATTCATCCGCACTATAGTTGGTTGGTTCAGTTAAATTCTTGAAAAGGAAACGATTTTTGATAGTAAACCCATCGAAATGTTCTCCATCCTTTGAATAATACTTCTTACCAATTTTCATAGCTGAAGTATGTGGAGCTACCCGAATACTAGTGTATGGAGACAGTTCATGATATAGGAATCTTCCGTCAGTAGTATAGTGAGGAATAAACTCACTTCCTTCCTCAACTAAAGCCAAATCACTTTGATTCATATAACCAGACAAGCCTGATATTGAAACAGCTAGA